>USKH01000032.1 GCA_900555125.1 uncultured Clostridium sp. | reverse complement strand
TTTCTTGCCGCGGACACTTCGCGAAGCGCTTCGGCGTAGTTGGTTATGTCGGTCATGATGACAAGCACGTGCATGCCCTTTTCAAACGCCAGATATTCGGCGCAGGTGAGTGCCATACGGGGCGTTGCTATACGCTCGATTGCCGGGTCGTTTGCAAGGTTTGTAAACAGTACCGTTCTTTCGATTGCGCCGGTACGCTTGAAGTCGTCGATAAAATATTCGGCTTCTTCGTACGTAATACCGATTGCGGCGAACACAACCGCGAATTTTTCGTTGGAACCGCGCACTTTTGCCTGACGGGCGATTTGCGCGGCGAGTTCGGCGTGCGGAAGTCCGCTCATGGAGAACACGGGTAGTTTCTGACCGCGGACGAGAGTGTTAAGTCCGTCGATTGCGGAAATACCGGTTTGAATAAACTCGTTGGGGTAGTCGCGTGCGGCAGGGTTGATAGGCTCGCCGTTGATGTTCATGATTTTATCGGGAATTACGGGCGCGCCGCCGTCGCGGGGATTTCCCATACCGTCGAACACTCTGCCCAGCATATCTTCGGACACCGAAAGCGACAGGCTTCTTCCAAGAAATCTTGCTTTGGAAGTGGCGATTTTGAGTCCCTGAGTGTTTTCAAACAGCTGTACTACCGCTTTGTCGTCCTTTACTTCCAGCACTTTACCACGGCGGATTTCGCCGTTTTCCTGGACTACTTCGACAAGCTCGTCGTATTTGACGCCTTCGACGCCCTCTACAAGCATAAGCGGTCCGACAACTTCTTTAATGGTTTTATATTCCTTATACATCGCTTTCTCCTTTCATGGCAAGCGCCTTAAGCTGCTTGGTGAGCGCTTTATCTATCTCGTCGAACTTATCCAGTTCGTCTTCTTTGATATACTTAGATCTTCCGATCTGTTCTTTTGCGGGGCAAGATATTACGTCATCGATATCCGCATAGGAAGCGACCGCTTCGTTTCCGAGATCATAGAACTTTTTGATAAGCGACAGCATTTTGTGCTGTTTTGCAAGCGACGTATACGTGTCTGTTTCGTGGAAAGCGTTTTGATGCAGATAGTCTTCACGCACCATTTTTGCCGTTTCCATGGTCATTCTGTCGCGGCTGGACAATGCGTCCATACCGACCAGACGGACTATTTCGTCAAGGCTTGCTTCTTCCTGCAGAATATTCATTATAAACGCGCGCAAAGACATAAAATCTTCTCCGACGTTTGCGTCGAACCAGTCTTTCATTCTGTCGGCGTAAAGCGAATAGCTGATAAGCCAGTCGATTGCCGGGAAGTGGCGTTTGTACGCAAGCTGAGCCGACAAACCCCAGAACACTTTGACTATTCTGAGCGTTGCCTGCGAAACAGGTTCGGACAAGTCGCCGCCGGGAGGCGATACCGCGCCGATTGCGGAAACCGAACCGGTGATATCCTCGCTTCCGAGAACTTTGACTATTCCGGCGCGCTCGTAGAATTCGGCAAGACGGGACGATAGATACGCTGGGTAACCTTCGTCGCCGGGCATTTCTTCCAGTCTGCCACTCATTTCACGCAGTGCTTCCGCCCAACGCGAAGTGGAATCCGCCATGATTGCCACGTTGTAGCCCATGTCGCGGAAATATTCGGCAATAGTGATGCCGGTGTAAATGGAAGCTTCTCGCGCCGCAACCGGCATATCGGAAGTATTTGCGATAAGCACGGTACGCTTCATGAGAGGCTCGCCCGTCTTCGGGTCTTTCAGCTGCGGGAATTCGTTGAGAACGTCGGTCATTTCGTTGCCGCGTTCGCCGCATCCGACGTACACGATTATTTCGGCGTCCGCCCATTTCGCCAGTTGGTGCTGAACTATTGTTTTTCCGCTTCCGAACGGTCCGGGAACGGCTGCAACGCCGCCTTTGGCTATCGGGAACAGCGTGTCGATGACTCTCTGTCCGGTTATCATGGGCATTGCGGGCGACATTTTGGTTTTGTACGGTCTTGCTTTTCGCACAGGCCACTTGGTAAGCATGCAAACTTCATGCTTTTTTTCGCCTTCTGCGATTACGGCAACCGTTTCGGTGATATTAAAGTCGCCATCCTCTATTTTTTCTATCGTTCCCGAAACGCCTGCCGGCACGAGAATTTTGTGCACGACTATCGCCGTTTCGTCCACGGTGCCGAGTACGTCGCCGGGCTGCACTTTATCTCCGACTTTTTTAGTCGGTTTGAAATGCCATTGCTTTTCGTGATCGATGCTGTTGATCTTTATGCCGCGGGTAATACGATCGCCGTACTTTTCGACTATTTCTTCAAGCGGACGCTGAATGCCGTCGAAAATACCGCCGATAAGACCGGGAGCAAGCTCGACGGACAGCGGCGCGCCGGTAGACACGACCTTATCGCCCACGCCCAAACCCGACGTTTCTTCGTAGACCTGAACCGAAGCCCTGTCTCCGCGAAGTTCGATAATTTCGCCGATAAGCTCCTGCTCTCCTACTTTTACGACGTCGTACATTTTGACGTCCGACATATTTTCCGCCACGATAAGCGGACCGGATACTTTTACGATTGATCCTTGCATTTATTTTTCCTCTCTTCCGAACAGAACATCCACGCCCAGCGCGCGTTCCATGCGTTCTTTCAGTTTACCTTCCGCGTAGCCGTTAGACCCGTTTTCGCCGGGCAGCGGGACTATCACCGGATAGGCGCTTTCGTTCATTCTTTCTATAAGGTCGTCAAGCTTTGCGGCAAGATCATCGGTGATAAAGATTACCGAATATTCTTTTGCAAGCCTGCGCAGCGTTTCGCGAGCTTTTTCCGCTCCGTCGGCAACATATGCGTCGACGCCGGCAGCCTTGAATGCATACACGCTTTCGCCCTTTCCTATTATTGCTATTTTACCCGACATAACCTTTCCTCAATCTTTGTTTTATTTCGTCGGGGTTTACGCCCGTCAAACGGAGCGACATAACCGTCCTGACGTTTTTGATTTCGGCATTTTTATACAGATAGTACATGATTACGGGAATGATACCGTCCGAGACGTATCTTACGTCGTCCATCCCCGACAAAGCATAATTGTCGGCGGCTTTTTCAAACGCGCGCATAGGTTCGCCGCGCAGCACTTCTTCCACCGCGATGCGGATATACTCGTAACGTGGCGTATATGCGAATTTAAGCATGATAGCATGCTCGTCGCGCGAACAAAGAACTTCGAGTTCTTTTTCCGAAAGCGTTCCGCCGGGGATAAACATGGTTTGCGCCTGAGCAAAGTCGCCGCTTCGCATTGCGACCGAACAATTTTTTGCGTCGATATCGAATTTCACCGCGTCGCGCAGTCGTTTGTTTTTTACAAACTTTGTAAGCTCGGCGTAGTAATTCGAGATAAAAATCGTGCTTATCGCGCTTCCGGAAGCGTTGCCGCTTTCGTACAGAGCGCAAGCTTTTTCCGTAGCTTTTTTCATGCCGTCGGTAATATTCGTCTTTCTTCCGAGTACGGCTATTTTAAGTTGTTCGAGCGAAAATTTGCCGCACGGAACAAACACGTTGCCGAGGTCGCCCATATAGCGTTCGCGCACGGTGCATTCCAGATTGTGATAGTCGTTTTTCAAAAGACAATATGCTTCGACTTCATTGCCGAAATCGCCGTCCGAAATAAAACGCAACAGCTTTTCCGTTTCGTTTTCCAGCAAAATCTGATAATCGCGGGAAGACCGAGCGTCGCCCGCATAGCCCTGTTCTTTGAGCGCGCGGAAAATTTCTTCCGGTTCGGCTTCGGCAAGACGCATCAGTTTGTCGCGCGGGATAAGCGTTTTATACATCGACGCTATAAGTCCGTTGACGTATCCGAGATCCGATTTTGCCATCACGCGTTACCTTCCGTTCCGAATAATTTCTTTGCGGCTTCCGCACGCAGATTTTCTTTACAGAAACCGACGATTGCGTCAAAAGAATAGTCTTTATCCGAGTTTTTTCCGCTTAAAACAAGTCCGCCGTCCAATGCGTCGCTAAGCAACAAGTCAAATCGCATGTTTTTCGTTCCGAGCGTTTTTATCAGGTCGTCTTTTATATCCGCGTGACGGGCAGACAGCACGATTTTATCGCCCGCTTCGGCGTTCTTTTCGATAATCGATGCAAAAAATTCTACCGTCTTTTCTTTGTCGAGCGTCGCAAGCTTTTGTTTTACGGCGTCGAACACTCCGTCCACCACTTCCGCTTTCGCGCGGGTGAGTGCTTTTTTGCGCTCGATACGGGAAGAACTCTCTCCTCGTTCGCAAATAAACGCGCACGCGTTTTTTGTTTCCTCGCGGGTGTCGGCAAAAATCCCGTCGGAAACTTTGGTTGCTTCCTCGAGTTTTGCCTGCTTGTATTCCTCGGCTACGGACAATATGCGTTCGGCGTCTTCGTTTGCTTTTGCGATTATCGCCTCGGTTATTCCGTTTGTATTTTCAGCCATTAAACCTTACTCCTTGATTTTTAACGCACCGCTTTGCTGCGGCGCGGAGCAGTTTTTTGAATATTTTCGATTACAGGGTGATCATGATGCCCAGCACCAACGACAGAATCGCATAGAATTCGATCATTGCGGGGAACAGAACGTATTTACCGCTGCCGGCTGCGTTTTTGCCTACCGCGTAGATACATGCGGCTGCCGTTTTGCCCTGAAGATAAGCGGACACGAGACCGTTTACGCCCATTGCGAGCATTGCCATAAACAGCGACCAGCCGTTTGCGACAAGACCGAGTTTCATGACGGCGAGAACGAATCCGTAAATACCCTGGGTTGCGGGAAGCAGCGCAAGCACGATGACTTTGGAAAATTTCTTTCCGTCTTCGGCGAGAACGCCGGCTGCAGCCGATCCTGTTTTATACAAACCTATTGCCGATCCGGCTCCGCTGAGGATCATACAGATCGCCAGTCCCATAATTCCGATTGCCTGTTCTTTCATTGTTTAATTCCTCCGAATTTAGTTTTTGAAATATATATGTTCGTACGAGCGGCCGAACGGCGTGAAAAGTTCGCCCTCGCCCTCGTAAAAACGACCGAAAAATTCCACGTATTGCAGTCTGGAATCGTGAATAAAAGCGCCCAGAAGGCTCATCGCCACGTTGAATACGTTGCCGATTATTATCACTATCACGCCGAATATTATGCCGGCGACGCCGCTGGGGAACAGCATCTGTATAGCGAGCGTGTTGGTGAATATGGACGCTATCTGCGCGCCCGACAGCATAAGTCCGTACAGACGGGCATAGCTTAGTATATCCGAGGCGTAGTTTATAAGTCCGTACGCCGACGTGAACATTTTTATAAACTTCCATGCGCCCTTTTCGGTTATGCCGGCGGTTAAAACGCCCAGTACGGCGCAGCCTACGGTTGCGTACATTGCGTAAGTCGTAACCGAACTTATCTCCGCACACATGCAGAATACCCACACGACGAGAGAGATAAGAGCAAGCGACCACACTATTCCGCCGAATATTCCGTCCACGATCTGTCCGCGCTTGAAACACTGAACCGCTTTCATGATAAGGCTGACGGCTATGTGAATCGTGCCCAGTCCCAGACACCACAAGAGCATTGACGGGATGTCTATGCCCATAAGGCGCACGTTTGCGGCAACCGGGTCGATGAACTCGGCGTACCATTCGGCATACTTACCGGCAATCGACGCGGGCAGAATAGAGCCGTAATAGCCCTCGCTGCCGCGGAACAGCGAAAGCCCGAGAAAGCTGTCCAGCAGCAATCCGAATGCGACCGCGAAAAATCCGCCTATCGCAAACACTTTCGCCATACGGTTTACCGTCGTGCCTTCTCTCTGCTTTTTTGCAAACAGGAAACCGCCGACTATCATCATAAGACCGTACCCTACGTCTGCCATTATGACGCCCATAAACAGCGAAAAGAAAAATCCCATAACGCCGTTGGGGTCGAGCGCGCCGTATGCGGGGACCGAATACATATTGGTAACCGACTCGAAGTTTGCAACCGCTTTTTTGTTTTTCATAAGCGTGGGCGCAAACTCGTCGCGTTTGATTTGCTCGAAACAAATATAATTTGCACGCGAGGCTTGATTTACGGCGGCTTTAATGCGCTCGGTAGCTTCGGTGGGGACGTATGCGGACAACACAAACGCGCTGTCGGTTGCGGCAAACGCTTCGTCGAGAGAATATTTCTCCTTCAGGAAGTTGTGGTAATCCACGTATATCTTTATCTTTTCGGTAAAAGTTGCCGCTTCGCATGCACGGGCGGTTATATTTTCGCCCATTTGTTTTAATCGTTCTTCTTTTTCGTCGAGTTCGCGCAGTTTTTCTTTTGCGATCACGTCGTCTTTAACGGGGCAACGTGTAAATCCGCACGATGACATCACGGTTTCCGCTTTGTCTCTTTCGGGTTTGTAAGCCACCACGCACACAACCTCTCCGCGCGACGCGTTGCCGAGAATGCGGAAAGCGGCAGTATCGAGTTCATTCATATGCTCGGAAAAAGCGGCTGTTTTATCGAACGGAATCACGCCGAGATAAACTGCGGCACATTCGGTGTCGCAAAAAGCGGCAAAACTATCCGGAACGCATTCGTAATCGGCGTACGTTTTCCGCTCCGCTTGCACGGCGGATAATGCAGAATTGTTCTCGTTTCTGTCGGCCTCGATTTTTTCGACATCCGACAATATTTTCTCATACTCTTCCTGCGCGTCGCCCACAGCAAAAAATTGCTGTGACGTCACGCCTATTCCGTCTTTCGCCACGCCGTCGCCGCGAAGAGCTTTGGGCGCGTCGTCCAGTTCTTTGGTAAGATATTCGAGAACGTGTTCGGCACGAAGAATAAGCGCGTTTTCTTTTGCCACGCCCTCTCCGTTTTCCCCGTGCGGAGCAAGTTCGTACTCCTCCGACGGAGTAATCTGCGCGGCTCCGGTGCGCTGCAATGCGTCCAGAATTTCGTTTTTGTCGCTTTTAAGCCCGACAAGGGTCATGCGCGACATTTCAGCAATTGCCATCTAACACCCTCCGGAATACTTCCTCGGAAAGATTTTCGGCTTTCGCGGCGTATTCGCTTTTGAGTTTTTCGCATTCGGCAGTCGTTCTTGCGGCAAACAGGGCGGATTTCATATCGCTGTCGCGCTCGGCGGCTTCGATTTCAGCGTTTTTGTAATTTTTCGCGTTTTTCTTTGCCGTTTCGATTTGCTCGGCAGCCATAGCGTCGGCCTGGGCGCGAATCGCGTCGGACTTCTGCTCGGCTTGCTGCCTTATTACGGCGGCTTGTTGTTCCGCTTTTTTTACGTCGGATAAAATTTCTTCTATCATATCCATTACTCCGATAATCTTTTTACAAAGATAATTTGTCTTTTTTTACAAAAAAAATGCCACTATTGCCGCCCGGATAAGCCCTTGACGAATAATAATCGATTGTTCGCCCAGGACACACGCGGCTACGGTAATTGTGACAGACTCCACCAACGTTTAATTGTACTTTATTATTATAGAATGTTTTTGCGGATTTGTCAAACGTTTTTCGGGTGCTTGGTCAAGCAGTTTTTCGTATACGCCGACATTTTATACAATTTATGCAAATTTGTTCATTCTTGCACAAGGTCTATGCACAATTACTCTCGTCGTTTCCGTTTTTTTCTGTTTTAATATCTTTTTCGGCGGAATTATCGAACGTTTTAAGCGTTTCTTCATCCGTTCCGAGCGCGTTTTTCTCCTCTTCCTTCTTTATTTTCAGGTCTTTAAGTGCCTTGGAATACGCGATTATGTACAAAATAAAGGACGCCAGCATAAGCGCGAACGCCACTATCATTTTTGCGAAAATCACATTATCGGGCGCATTACGGAACACAATCATTACGAGAATGGTTTCGTACAGATACACCGTATTGATTTTACCAAACCATTTTGCTCCTCTGACTTCACCGGTCTTTTTAACCACCACCATGCCGAGAATTGCCTTGCTTACTTCAAACAAAGTAAACGACACTACAAGCGGCAACAGATATTTATACGTAAACGACAGCGCAAGAATAAGTACGCCTTCCGTAAGCTTGTCGGCAAGCGGATCGAGCATTTTGCCGAGGTCCGATACCATCCCGAATTTCCGTGCGATTATTCCGTCGACGATGTCCGTAACGGCTGAAACCACTACCAAAACAGCCGTCGCGACATAGTCGTGCAGCTTGAAATATTCATAGCAAATAAACGGGATGAGAACCAGCCTCATAAGGCTTAAAAGGTTGGGAATGGTCACAACGTTTTTTTTAGTAAACAGTTTTTTATTCATGCTTTCTCCGTTTTCGCAATACATTTTACAGTTTTTGTTCGGTTTTGTCAACAAAAAGCATATATTTTTTGACAAAATAGCTTTTGTTTCGGTTTACGGCATTGTTTTTGTCGATTTTTCCGAAAATTTATGATATAATAAGGCTTACCACAAATATAAATACGAAGAGGTAAAAATGACCACACTTTTTGATTTGCGTAAAATCAACCAAAACGACAAAAACGAGTTTATGACGATGAGTCGCGACTTTTATAATTCCGATGCGGTGTCGGCGCCCGTTCCCGAAAACTTTCACGAGCAGGCGTTTTCCGACCTTATGGCAGGCACTCCGTACGCCGAATGTCTGTTTTTCACGCACGAAAATCAGGTTGCGGGCTTTGCTCTGCTTGCAAAAACCTACTCGCGCGAGGCGGGCGGCGAATGCGTATGGGTGGAAGAACTGTACTTAAAACCGGAATTTCGCGGAATGGGCGCGGCTAAAACGTTTTTCGGAAAACTGTCCGCTCTTTACCCCGCGGCAAGATACCGCCTCGAAGTGGAACCCGACAACGAACGGGCAAAAAAGCTGTACCGTGCGTGCGGTTTTACTTCCCTTCCTTACGAACAAATGAAAAAAGGCTTTTAATCCTTAACGTTAAAAGACGCTCGGAGCATGTCGCTTCGGGCGTCTTTTTATATACAATACGATTTCATATTTATATGTATTTTCCCCTTAACGTCTTTTATCTATAAATTCTACTTTTCTTATATCTGTTTTTTCGATCTTTATAACCAAATACGCCGGACCGGTCATTATTGAGTCCTGAATACCATCCCTGTATTTCTCTTCTTTAAATGCTATACTTACCCGGTCATCCTTAACAGTTACTTTATCGAGCAAGACTTTTCGCGCATTTGTTTTTACGATAATATGCAATATTATCGTTTCCTTGCCAAAATCGACCAGTAAAGACTCATCGGTAAAAACATTATCATATGTTTCTTTATCGCGAATAATAAACGTTCGGCTACTCGGTTCGTCCTTATAGTAAATATAAGATGGAATATCTTCACCTTCACTGTAATTTTCATCCGGATAATATGCACGGACTTTATTTTCTTTTTCAAACTCGGGACGAATCAAACTTCTTGGAATAATATCCAATCTTGCGTTGTATTTCTGTTTATCCGAGCAGCCCGCAAACGAACAGACTATTGCTATCATTGCAAGAAAAACCGCAATAAATCTCAACTTTTTCAT
>USKH01000031.1 GCA_900555125.1 uncultured Clostridium sp. | reverse complement strand
GTTGCAAATGAAAGCGTAAATTCGAGCGGCGTTACTACTTACAGTGCTAACAGTAAGATCGGAAGCGCAATATTTGCAGATTGCGACAAGCTGGCAAGCGTAACCTTCAACGGACAGTTCAACTGGGTACAGAATTCGATGTTCTTAAACGATACGGCTCTCACTCAGTTCACCTTCCCCGAAGAAATGAAGCGAATAGATCAGTACGCGTTCCAGAACACCGGAATTAAAGAAGTTGTTATTCCCGAAGGCTTCTACTACTTCAACGGCTATGCATTCAAGGGCAGCGCAGTCGAAAGAGTGGTTGTAAAGGGACACTCGAACGGTTCGCTCGGCACCGAAATATTTGCCGATTGCGACAAGCTGGTTTATGCGGACATTCGCGGAATTACCTCGCAGCTCGGTACCAAGATGTTCATGAACTGCACCGCGCTTGCAACCGTTAAACTTAACGAAGGACTCGGCGCGATTTACAACGACGCATTTACAAACTGCACGTCGATCAAAGCGTTGTATATTTCCGGAGATACCAGATTTAATTATAAGTCTTACCGCGGCTGGACCAAAGAGCAGACTATCTACATCGCTGGCGAAGACAGAGAGTTTGCTTCCAAAGAGTACAACGGCGATTGGCTGTATCAGTGCGACGCGAAAATCGTCCTTATCGACGAATTTCCCGCCGAAGAAGAGTAAAATAATAAAAACAAATAAATAGCACCGCCGAAAGGCGAAACTTAGGTGAAAATGTCGGGATTTCGTGAATTGTTTGCAAAAAACAGTTTACGAAATTCCGCATTTGTGCTATAATATTAAAATTATAATTCGCCAATACTATATCTGTGGCGGATAAAGACAGGAGGTAACAAAATGAACGCAAAACAATTATTTCAGAAGTATCACAAACGTATGGTTAAAGTCAGTATCGTAAAAGCAACGCTCATCGGACTTTTAGCCGCTCTTGCCGCATTGTTCATAACAGCTGCGGTATGCTGGTTTGTCGGATTTAAGGGCATATGGCTCAGCGTCGTGCTTTTTGTCGTAGTGCTTGCTGCTACCGCCGTTACCGTTTACCTGGTTAAATACCGTCCCACTACCCGTTCGATTGCCCGTCGCGTAGACGAGCTGGGACTGGAAGAACGTCTTATCACCATGACCGAACTCGAAGGCGACGATTCGTATATTGCCACCCGTCAGCGTCAGGACGCAATGGAAGCACTCGGCAAAGTCAGCGCCGACTTCATTAAAATAGCCGTTTCCGCCGCACTGGTAATAGGTGTTGCCGTGGCGGCAGTTTGCGCTCAGGCAACCACCACGGTTTACGCCTTGTATAATGCAGGCGTAATCAAAAGCGGCGTCGAACTCGTTAATCCCGAACACGTAGAAGAAAGCAAAAGTTTTAAAGTCGAATATGTTGCGGGCAAAAACGGCTCGCTCGTCGGCGAAACAAAACAAACTGTCTACGAGGGCGAAGACGCGCTTGCCGTCATGGCGGTTGCGGACAAAGGATATATCTTTGTCGGCTGGTCGGACGGAGTAACCGACGCTTATCGCGTCGACTACGCTGTTTCCGGTAAAATCAAAGTTACCGCAAACTTTGTTCAGGCAACGGACGCCGATCCCGATAATGACGAGGACAACAATCCTTATCCCGACGATCTACCGCTTCCCGGCGATAAATCGGATAAACCCAACAACACTCCTCAGCCCAGTGACAAGCCTTCCACCGACGGAAACGGCTCGTACAATGCAAACAACCAGTACATTGACGGCGAACATAACTATCAGGACGGCTTGGGAGACGCTAAGGGCAACGCTCAGGATTCGGTTAACAACAACGGCAACCTTACCCCGGGCGAAGGCAACATTATAGGTGATTATTTCGACGGAATTTCCAATTGACAAACGAAATAAAGCCGACATTTAAACGTTACAAAAAAATTTTTACAAGGTAGACTATAAATATGATTACAGAAAAGGACATCGAACAATTCAGCAAACAGTGTAACGAGATATTCAAGCAGATCTCCCGTGACGTCATAGGACAAAAGGAAGTTGTGGAAAACACCGTTATAGCAATGATCGCAGGCGGAAACGTGCTGCTCGAAGGCGTTCCCGGCGTAGGAAAAACCCGTCTGGTGCGTACGCTCGGCAGAGTTTTTGACTTACCGTTCTCGCGTATTCAGTTCACCCCGGACCTCATGCCGGCGGACGTTACCGGTACCAACATTATCGTTAAAGACGAAAACGGAAACTCTTCTTTCCAATTCCAGAAGGGCCCGATCTTCTCCAATATTATCCTTGCGGACGAAATCAACCGTGCAACGCCTAAAACTCAGTCGGCTTTGCTCGAAGCCATGCAGGAACACACCGTTACCGTAATGGGCGTATCCAGAAAGCTTGAAGAACCGTTCTTTGTTCTTGCTACACAAAACCCGATCGAGCAGGACGGTACGTACCCGCTTCCCGAAGCACAGATGGACCGTTTCATGTTCAAACTGCTCGTGCCCGATCCTTCTCTGGACGAACTCATGCAGATAGTCGACATGACTCAGAAAACAATGGAGGAAGTTGCCGAATGCGTGTGCAACAAGGAACAGATTCTCAAAATGCGCGAAACCGCAAATCTTATTCCGGTTGCAACCGACGTTCTTAAATACGCCATGACCATGACTGCCGCAACTCATCCTGACGGAGAGTGCGCTACCGAAGCCGCAAAGAAGTATATAAGAGTGGGCGCCAGCCCCCGTGCCGGTCAGGCGCTTATCTCCGCGGCAAAAGTCCTCGCGCTCATCAAGGGCAGATTCAACGTTTCTTATTCGGATATCAACGAACTGGCTTATCCCGTTCTGCGCCACAGAATAAAGCTTAACTTCGAGGCGGTTGCGGACAGAATTTCGGCAGACAATATCATTAAAATGATAGTAGAAGAGGTAAGCAAAAACTATAAAACCTCGAAATAACCTCTAACAAATCTTTTACGGAGCTCAGATAATGAAAGGTTCTTATCTTAACGACGGCTTTTTCAGTTGTCTCGAAACTTTATCGTTAAACTTAAAAACGAGCCTTTCCGGTTATTTCGGTGGAAAACATCTTGTAAGTACTTACGGTCAGACGGTTGAGTTTGCGGACTTCCGCGAATATCAGCTGGGCGACGACATCAGACGAATCGACTGGAATCTTTACAGCCGTTTCGAAAAGTATTTTCTAAAGCTGTTTACGGACGAGCGGCAAATGCAGATCCAGATTTTTCTGGACTGTTCCGCTTCCATGGGAAACCCGGCTAACGGCAAAGGCGCCTATGCTATGGCTACCGCTGCCGCGCTTGGTTTTCTCGCCGTCCACAATATGGATAAGCTGTCTTTCAATATAATGAAAGGCAATAAATCGGAAAATCCGTTTGGTAATATCATCGGGAAACAGGCTTTTTTCCGTGCGATCGGTCAGTTGCAGGACGTTACGTTCGGCGACGACGTTGACATCGATGCATGTGTTACGAGTTGCCAGGAAACCGGAACAAGCAACGGCTTGTCGGTTATTATTTCCGATTTTCTCACCGACGGGAACTGGAAAAAAGCAGTTGACTATCTTTGCTATAAAAAGAGACAGGTCATGCTCGTGCAGATTCTCACGCCCGAAGAGGTCGATCCGGCTTATGACGGCAGAGTCAATCTTATAGATGCCGAGTCGGTAGATATTAGCGACCCGAAGAATATGCGTATTCGCATTACCCGCAGCATGCAGGCGGCATATGCGCAGGCTCTTGCCGATTTTCGCGCCGGTATTGCCGAATATTGTAAAAAACGCAGCGTAGACTTTATTTCCGTGCAAACGGACAGACCCGTAGAAAGAGTTCTGTTCGGAGAATTGTTAAAGGCAGGTATTATGTCATGAAAATCTTAACGCCTTTGGGGCTTTTGGGTTTGTTGGGAATACTTGTTCTTATTCTCATTTACATCATAAAGCCTAACTATCAGCAAAAGTATATTTCCAGTACGTATGTATGGAAACTCAGTCTTAAATACAAAAAGAAAAGAATCCCCACCAGCAGGTTGAGGGATCTGTTGCTTATTCTTTGTCAGATTCTGGCAATCACTTGTTGCGCAATGTTGCTTGCAACGCCTTCGCAGGTGCTTCGTCAGCAGCCGGAAGAAGGCGAAGTGATAATTATAGTCGACGCTTCGGCAAGTATGCGCGCGACTACAGACGACGAAACACGTTTTATCCGCGCGGTAAGACAGGCTTCCGAGCTGTCCGATAAAATTCTGAAAGAAAACGGAACGGTTTCGGTAATACTTGCAAACGATAACCCCGCTTTTCTCAACAAGAGAGCTTCGAATACCGATGCGACCAACGTCAGCGGTACTTTCGGCGATCTTATGCAGATTGACGGATACAATCCCGTATACTGTTCGTATGGTAACGGAGATATAGACGGCGCACTCGAATTGTGCGAAGATATCGTTGCCGAAAATCCGAAAACGCTTATCTATATATATACGGACAAAGAGTACGATTATCTGCCGGCAAACGTAAGAGTACAGAACGTAAAGGCTTCCGCCGAGTGGAACGCGGCAATCTTAAACGCTTACACGACTTTTGAAAGCGGTTACTATACGCTTACGGTGGAAATAGCGTCCTACAACCGCGACGCCACTCTCGGCGTAAACGTAGTCGTCAGCGGAGCCAATAAAAACTCCACCGTAACGGGCGGCACGACGCTTACTTTTGAAGCAAAAGATATCGAATGCACCGAAGAAACCACCACTGTTGTTTTCCGGGCGTACGGTGAAGAGGGCGAGTCGGAAGACGGAAAAACCAAATACATCGTCACCGAAGGCGGTTATTATTCTTTTGATTCCATTCTGGTATATCTTGAAGAAAACGACTCCGACCTTATGGATAATTATTCCGAAGACGATAGTTTCAGCGTTTACGGAGGCATTAAGCCTACGCTGAAAGTTATGTATTCCAGCTTCCTTGACGGACAAATTTCCAAAAACGCATTTGTCACCGATATTCTGATTGCGCTTCGCAAAAATTATTCCGACATCTACAACATCGAGTTGGACGAACAGGCGGAAGAGGCAAAAGGCTACGATTTATACATTTTCGAGCATACAATGCCCGAAACCATGCCTGACGACGGCGTAGTGTTCCTTCTCGATCCGCTTTCTGCTCCCACCCGTTCGGGCTTTACGGTAAGAGGCGTGCGCGACCTCAACAAGATTCCCACCGCACTTACGGAAGACGATCTCGAATCGGGACGCAGTCCGCTTCTTAAAAACATTACCGTGTCCGATATCGAAGTGACGCGATACAATGTATTCGGCAACTACGAAGGATACACGTCCATTGCTTCCTGCAACGGAGAATCGGTTATGTTTGTCAAAAACGAAATAGACAGTAAGGTGTTTGTAATGGGCTTCAGCGTTCATTATTCCAATATCGGACTGGAAACGGCATGGCCGTTGCTTTTCAATAATCTGTTCAACTATTTCATGCCGCCCACCGTTAACGGAAACGCATTCGAAGTATACTCGGAAATCACCATCAACAGCATGGGTACCGAGCTTAACTTAAAGCGTATTTCTTCCGATAACGACGAAAGCACCACGTTTAACCAGTTCCCCGCAAAAGTCAAGCTTTCCGTTCCCGGAACGTACAACATTTCTCAGACCGGATTTTTGGGAAAGGAAGTGGAGGACACTAAAATATACGTCAAAATCCCTGCCGCCGAAAGTAATATAGCGGCAAGAGAAGATACCGTATACGATCCGTTCACCGGTTCGATTAAATACGACTACTTTAAAGATCTTCTGATTTACTTTGCCGCCGCGCTGGTTGCACTGCTCTTTATCGAGTGGATTCTCCAGTTGCGCGACAATATGTGAGGAGGTGCGGCTTATGTCAAATTGCTCAATTAATTTTGCTCATCCCTGGTTGCTGCTTCTTCTTATTCCTGCGTTTTTACTGGTCTTTATACCATATTTCAGACTTTCAAAAAAACACAGACGCACCAGAAACCGTATTTGTTCGATAGTATTGCACTGCATAGTAATGGTTCTTGCCGTTTCGGTTCTTGCCGACATGACGTTCTCGTACGAAGTGCCAAATACTTCCAACGAGATAATTGTTCTCGTGGATATGTCCGATTCACAGGAAAATTCCGCCGAAAATCGTGACAGAGCGGTTGAAACCGTGCTCGATTACAGCAAGAACAGCAATCTTAAAGTGGGGCTGGTCACTTTCGGACTTAATCAGAAATACGTCGTCCCGCTTACTACCGATATAAACAGCATATACGACGCATACATGTCATCCGATTTGCCGGACGTTTCGGCAACCGATATTGCGTCCGCGCTCGTGTTTGCGAGAAGCTGTTTTACTCATCCCGAATCGTCGCGCATAGTATTGATATCCGACGGTAAACAAACCGACAGAAATGCTTCCGACGTAGCTCGCTCGCTTGCCGTTCAGGGAACTATAGTCGACGCGATATACGTGTCCTCGGAATTCAGCGGATCGGACGTTCAGATTTCCTCGGTCGAACGCCCCGACTATAACGTCAAGGTGAACGAGGCAAGCGCGTTTACGGTAAACGTATTCGCAAGCGAACCGGCAACCGGCGCAACCGTGCAGCTTTTCGACAACGGTGAACTGGACGCGGAGAGTACGCTCGAAGCAATCGAAATTACCCGCGGCGAACAGACTTTTGTCATGCGCCATACGTTCGATAGCGACGGTTTGCATGAAATTAAGGTAAAAATCACGCTTGACAACGGTGATTCGATAGAAAAAAACAGCGAATATATAACTCATATTTATATTGAGTCTTTCAACAAAATACTTGTTCTCGAAAGCGTAAAAGGACAGTCGGAGGAGCTTAAAAAGCTTATCAATACCGACGTAGATTCTGCTTTCGACGTCACTGTTATGGACGTATACAATGACAAATTGCCGTCTACGGTGGAAGAACTTCGCGCTTACGATCAGGTAATTCTCAACAATATTTCCAATGCGGATCTTACCGATACCGCACAAAATCCCAATTTACCCACGAAAAAGGATAAATCGGTGATGGTAGATATTCTCAACGAATACGTCTATAAATTCGGCGGCGGAATGTTTACCGTAGGAGGCGACGACCAAAAGGGAGATCAGCATGCGTATGTTGCCGAGGATCTCGAAGAAAGCGATCTTCAGAAAATGTTACCCGTCCTGGCTGTCGATAACTACACCCCGCCGATAGGCGTTATGCTTATTATCGACCGTTCGGGTTCTATGGGCGGCGGAAAGCTCGCAGCCGCGCGAAGCGGTGCGCTTTCGTGCTACAACGCAGTATATGACGAAACCACCAATACGGGTCTTGCCAATTACTTCGGAGTAATGACGCTCGATAACGACTACCGTTCGCTTCTCGATCCTATTCCCGTTACCAGAAAAGACGAAATTCTTAATGCAATAAATAAAGTTCAGGTTGCTGCCGGCGGAACGTCGTTTACGGGCGCTATCAAACGTGCGATAAACGCATTGTCTGCCCTTACCGAAGTTGACAAACGTCATATAGTTATCGTCACCGACGGCTTTATCAGCGATGCCCAGGTGGAAGAAGTATGCACCCTGGTTGCAAACGCGCATAAGGAATCCAATCTTACTTTGTCGGCGGTCGTTCTGACCGATTCCGGCAATACGAGCGGAATGTCCAATATGCAGAAAATAGTCAATGCGGGTAAAAACGAGGACGGCACTGGCGGTGGCGGTTGTTATACCGTATCCGATTTGTCCAAGCTTACGCTTACCATGCGTAACGATCTCACTTCGCCTACTTTGCAGGAAATGGGAAAAGATCCGTTTAAGCCGATTGTCAAAAAGCTTATGAGTCCGGTTTTCAGCGGTATCGAAACGGGCGAAGAAGAGGAAAAATCCCGTATGACTGTCAAGCTTAACGGCTTTTACGGCGTTAAAAAACGTCAGAACGCAGATTTGTACCTTGCCGGTGACTACGACGTGCCTGTTTATGCGCAGTGGTCGTACGGAAAAGGCAAGGTGGGAAGCTTTATGTGCGACTTGCAGAACACCAGCTGGTCAGGCGAATTCATGGCCGATAAAAACGGCATTAAGCTTATTCAGAACATTGTAAACAACTTGATGCCCACCGAAAACATCCGCGTTACGAAGCTTTCGCTTAAAATTACCGAAGAAAACGTATACAATCGTCTTTCCGTATACTATTCCGAGCTTAACGAAGGCGAGAGTATTACGGCGGAACTGGTAAACGTGAACACCGGTAAAAAGGTATCGCTCAATTCCGTTTCCCCGTACTCTGCCGAAGCCGACTGCTTCGTAACCGCCGCGCTGAACGCCGAAACCGGTTATACCCGCAGTACTTTCGCGGTCAAAAACGCAGGCGTGTACAAAATCATCGCAAAACGCGTAAACGCAAGCGGCGTCGTGGTGGAACAGGCGGAAAGCGAAACGTTCAAGTCATTTGCTTATTCGGCCGAATACGATATTTCCAAAAACACCGACCAGACCGAGCTTCGCGGAGTTATGTCCGATATAGCGGCAAAGGGAAACGGTTCGCTTGTTGCGGATAACGACGATCCCGTCGAGATCTTTAACGAATTGGTCATTTCGTTTGCAAGAAAATTCGACCCGAGATATCTGTTTATCATAATTGCAATCGTGTTGTTCCTGGCGGACATTGCGGTACGCAAATTCAAGTTTAAGTGGCCGCACGAACTAATTCGCGAACACAGAGAAAGGAAAAACGGCAAATAAGACCGATTATGTTACGAAAGCGGAGATAAAACGAAAAAAGTTTTGTTTGCCGCTATTCAAGGAGAATAAATGAAATCCGTTAGGAAAATTTTCTTTATACTTATATCGTGCTCGTTGCTGACGATGTTTGCCGCGTGTGGCGGAACTCTTGCCGCGCCCGCCGACGTAAGCGTCGATCTCGAAAACACGCTTACCTGGTCGGCTGTGACAAACGCTTCCGCCTATACGGTTGAAATCAGCACTCTTGACGGAAGTAAGCTTATCGATCTCGTCAAAGAAGAAACTTCGGTAAATACGTACAGTTTCGATTCGAGAAGAACTACCGTAGAGCTCAGCAACAGCAACAGATTTACTCTTAACGAAGGCGACTATATAATAAAGATAAAGGCGCTGGGAAAAACAAAAGGCACAAGCGATTCCGATTGGTCGGAGCAGTATTCTTTCCACAAAGAATACGAAACCGGCTGTAAGTACGTGCTTATAAACGGTGGAACCGAATACGAGGTCAACCGCGTCGGCAAGGCTTCCGGCACAATCGTCATCGAAGATTACTACCGCGGAAAGCCCGTAACCCGTATTGCCGATCAGGCGTTTAAGGGCAGCGTAAAAATTGTTGACGTAACCGTGGGAAACAACGTTACCTATATAGGTAAAGCGGCTTTTTCGTCCTGTCCCAAGCTTGAAAGAGTTGTTCTTCCCGAAGGGGTTACTACGATAGGCGAAAGCGCGTTTCAGTCGTGCAGTTC
>USKH01000030.1 GCA_900555125.1 uncultured Clostridium sp. | reverse complement strand
ACGGTACCCCACTTGAAATCGCGATCGGCTTTTTCGTTTAAAAATTCGTGGCGCGAGTTGGGGAACAAAACCAGTTCCACGTCCTTCATTCCCGCCTTTTCGGTATAGAACGAGTACAGCTTTTTAACGCCCTCACCCTTTTCTCCCACCGGATCGTCGGCGCCGGAGGCAAGCAAAATGGGCAAATCCTTTCTCAGTCCGTCGATATACCGACCGGTGTACAGGCTGCGCAGTCCGCGGAAAAAGTCGCTGTAAAAACGGTACGAACACACAAAACCGCATTGCGGATCGCCGTGATAGGCGGCATTGTTATTTTCGTCCACCGACAGCCAGTCGCCGCTTTCGGTCTGCTTTTCATATGCTCCGAACGAAGCGCGCTCGATAAGCTTTGCCTGTTTCTTTTCCAATCCGAACAGGTCGGCAAAAAATGCGACGAACGTGCCGCCGTACACTTCGGCGTCCTTTTTATAGCAACTTCCGGCAATAATCGCGCCGTCTATCTTGTCGGAATATTTTCCGATATAGCTCTGAGTGAGGAACGAACCGTAAGAAAATCCGAGAATAACGTACTTTTTGTCCGGGAATTTTTGTTTGTAGTAATCGGTTATTATTCCCTCGTCGCGTACGGTATCGGCAAACATATCGCCCGTGGCATAGCCGGGCGTATCGGGGTCGGTTTCGCCATGCCCGCGATGATCGTCGGCTATTACTACAAACCCGTTATTGTTGAGAAAACGCGCAAACTCGTCGTAGCGTGAGGCGTGCTCCGCCATTCCGTGCACAATCTGCACCACGCCTAACGGCACTTCGACGTCCAGCCACTCGTGAACATGGATTTTTTTCCCTTCAAATCCCGTAATTTCCATTGTGTTCTCCTTTTTTATATTTTTTTTGCGAAAATAAAATTTTAGTTTTTTGATTTGCTTTCCGAAAAAGAACGGACGCCTTTTTCAAACCTTTTCAAACCGTCAAGCAGTTTATTGCGCGGGCATGCGACGTTCATTCGCAGATATAGCCTTCCGTCGCCGCGGTATTTTTTGCCGGGCGACAATATAAGCCCGGTGTTTTCGCGCAAAAATTCGCAAAGTTCGTCGGTATCAGAGCATAAATCGCGGCAGTCCAGCCACATGAGATAAGTTGCGGGCTGATCGAACAAAACGACGGGCGAAACGTTTTTTGTAATAAATTCGCAGGCAAAACGTTTGTTTTCGGCTATATACGCGTTAAGTTCGTCAAGCCACTGCTCGCCTTTGTCGAACGCCGCCGCAGTAGCAACGGCGGCAAAGCAATTGGGTTCGGCAACTTCGTCGCTGTTCAAGCCTCTCACGGCAATATTGCGAAGGCGCTCGTCCGGCACGTAAACTGCCGCCGACTGCAATCCCGCAACGGAAAAAGCCTTGCTTGCAGATATGCACGTAACCGAATTGGAAGCGCATTCGGGGCAGACCGAAGCGAACGGCACGTATTTTTTGCCCGGTTCTACTATATCGCAGTGAATTTCGTCGCTTATCACGGTGACGTGGTGTTTAAAACAAAGCTTCCCTATCTTTTCCAGCTGCTTTTCCGTCCAGAGCGTTCCCGACGGGTTGTGCGGGTTACATAAAATCATAAGCGTTGTAAGCGGGCGCGCAAGTTTTTCTTCGAGGTCGGCAAAATCTATCTCGTAACCGTTTTTGACGCGGCGCATCGGGCTTTCAAGCGTGATTCTGCCCGCATTCTCGATAGAATGATAAAATATGTCGTACACCGGGGTGAGAACAAGCACACGGTCGCCGATATTTGTAAAGCGTTTTACAAGGCATGATATAGCCGGAACGACGCCGGTACAGAAAATAAGCTCGCTGCGCTTCATTTCCAGTCCGTGGCGACGGCCCCACCATGAAATTATAGAGTTGTACCACTCGTCCGACACGTCCGTGTATCCGAATGCACCCTTTTCCGCGCGGTTTATTACCGCTTCGGTTATGCACGGAGCTGTTATAAAGTCCATATCGGCAAGCGACATGGGTAGCTCGCCGGGCAAAACGTCCCATTTAACCGAATTTGTTTTTTTCCTGTCGGGGAAAGTATCGAAATCGTATCTCATCGTTTATCTCCGCACTTTGAAAATTAACGCCGCTTAGTTTATGCGTTTTCCGCCCGCTATAATCTCGGTTGCGGAAGCGTCCACTTTGTCTTTTTCCATGATAAGCTCGCCTATTTCTTCGGCTTCTATTTTTCCCGAAGCCGGGTTTTTGACACTGTCAACTTTGCCGGTGAGCGTTGCGTTTACCGAGGAATATTCGAAAGCAAGGTCGGTGTTCGTCACCTTGCAGTTTTTCATCACGAGATTTTTAATGTAGCACATGCCCTGGTGCGACGCCACCGTGCAATTTATAAGAGTAAGGTTTTCGGCGTTCCAGCCGAGGTATTCGCCCTCTATAAAGCTGTCGGTTACGGTAACGTTTTTACTGTTCCAGAACGCGTCCTTGCTATAAATCTTTGACGAGCGGATTGTAACGTTCTGCGCTCCGTCGAACGAATAGTTGCCGTGAAGAGTAAGCCCGTTTATTTCCATATTGCGGGAGTTCATTGCGAAATAATCGCCTTCGAGCGCGGTTACCGCATTCATTTTCACTCCGTCGCACGCCCACAGCGTTTCGTGAGCCAGATTAAAATCAACCTTTTCAAGCGTTACGCCGCGGCATCTTCGTAGTTGCTTCGGGGCGTCGATTTTTACGTTTTTAAAAGCGACGTTTTCGGTATACCATACGCCCGCGCGCGCCGTTTCGGCAAAATAACAATTTGAAACGGTAAAATTTTTGCCGTACCACAGCGGATATTTCCAGCCGAATTTACAGTTTGTAAGCTCTATATCACGGCTTTCTTTAAGCGGCGATTCGCCCTCTCCGAACTCGCAGTTGTCCAGTTGCAAATTTTCGGAATGAAACAGCGAACGCTCGCCCGTATAAAATTTATTTGATATTTTTTCCATTTTAGCCTTCTTTTCGGATGGTTTTCGATTATTTCAATCTAAAACTCATAACTACGGGGTTGTGGTCGGAATACGAAAATTCCGTGTCCACGTTTTTAACCGACATGACTTCGACGTTTTGACTGTAAAGAAATCCGTCCACTATTACGGTGAAATTGCCCTTTTTGTACGGAACGTCGCAGTTGCGGCACGTTGGAACAAGCTCGTCGTAGTTTATCGCGCGCGATATGTCGTGAGCGTCGAGTATGTCCGCGGGCAGAGGTTGCGCCCACCCGAAAGAATTGCTTTCGACGCCGTTGAGTTTTTGCGTGGAATCGCCCGTAAAATCATGATTGAAATCTCCGCCGCAAACGCAATAATTGCCTTTTTCGTACTCCGATTTCATATCGTTCAGCAGCATACCGAGCTGTCCCTCACGTATTTCGTCGCTGCCGCCGTATGCCGAAAGATGAACGTTGTACAACACAAGTTCCTTGCCGTTGTTCAGCGGAATGCGCGTTACCGAATAGCAACGGTCGAGGTCGAGAAATTTACCGAAACCTGTGGATATGGGCAAACTTCTTCTCGTAGCTCCGTTCGTTTTATACTTGGAATAGGTGTAAATTCCGCTGTCAGATTTGCCGTGCGGCTGATATAACGGATAAAAAAGATATGCCGAGTGATAATTTTGGGCAAATACCGACGAATATCCGGTAAAGCTTTTATCCAGAATTTCGCGCTGATCGACGTGATAGCTGCGATCGGAATTTGTGTCCACTTCCTGAAAAAACACAAAATCGGGGTTTTGCGCCTTTACGGTCAGGGCGGCTTTTTCTACGCATGAAACGACGCTTTCACGGCTTTCCGCACGCGACTGTTTTCCGCCGTCCATAAAGAACGTAAACGACGGCGTGTACGCGCCGAACCCGATGTTTTGCGTAACTATCGTATACGTTTTGTCCGAGGACGCGATTTCGGTTGTCTTTTCCTTCGGCTCAAGAACAAGATTGTCCTCTATGCGCGAATAGGAAAAAATTACGTACGCAAGATAAGCCGCGACTACGACAAACAGCACGCCGAGCGCTATCAGAATAGTTTTAAGAGCAATCTTCAACGCTTTCATGCGCGTTTATCCGAAAGCTCGGCTGCAAGCAAGTTTATTTGCTGTTTGTTCTGCTCGTTCATTGCAGAGAGAATTGTTACGTTATTCTGTGCAAAAACGATGTTTTTGGAACTTTCAAAGCACTTTTTAATTGTTTTTTCGCACTGCGGCGCCCACGAGCCGTTGTCTATCACGGCAATAGTGCGGTTCTGATAGTTGCGTTCGGTAAGCGCGGATACGAACTCTCGCATGAAAGGGAATATTTCGCCGTTGTAAGTAGTGGTTGCAAGCACGAGTTTACTAAGCTCGAACGCCGAAGAAACCGCTTCGGACATATCCGAGCGCGCAAGGTCGAACATACGCACGAATACGCCGTTTTCGTTCAGCTTTTCGCCAAGTTCGGTTGCGGCAGCTTCTGTGTGGCCGTACACCGAAGTGTAAGCTATCGTAACGCCTTCTTTTTCGGCTTCGTAGCGCGACCATTTGTCGTATAATCCCACAAACTCGCCTGTTTTATCGGTGAGAATTTCGCCGTGCAGCGGGCAAATACGCTTTATATCCAGCGCGGAGGCTTTTCTAAGCAGCGACTGCACCTGAACGCCGTATTTTCCCACTATTCCCGTATAATATCTTCTGTATTCGTCGACTCCCGCACCGCTGCCCACAGCTCCGAACGAGCCGAACGCGTCGGCGGAGAACAACGTTTTTTCGCTTTTCTCGTACGAAACCATGACTTCGGGCCAATGCACCATGGGCGCGGCAACAAACGTAAGCGAATGTTCGCCCAGTTCGAGCGTATCACCCTCTTTAATCGTTATGCCGTTTTGCGCATAGTCTTTACCGAAGAAGTTTTTCATCATGACAAACGCCGCGCGGCTGGAAACCACTTTCGCCTGCGGATATTTTTCGGTAAAACTCTCTATATTCGCCGAATGATCAGGCTCCATATGATGAATTACGAGATAGTCGGGCGTTTTTCCGCCGAGAACTTTTTCCAAGTTTTCAAGCCACTTTTTCCCGAAGTGTTTGTCCACGGTGTCCATAACGGCGATTTTCCGGTCAACTATAACGTATGAATTGTACGACATTCCGTTTTCAACCTTATATTGTCCCTCGAACAGATCGATATCGTAGTCGTTTACTCCGACGTAAAAAATGTTTTTACTTATTTCCATAAAAACTCCTCTTTTTTTGCGGCATGCATTATTGTTTATCCCGCAGTAATTTTCGTTTAAAGATTACCACACGTAGATATTTTTGTCAACGATTTTTGACGAAAATCACGTGATAATCGATAATCATTATCATTTAAAATTGCATGTAAGTCTTTGATTTGGCCAAAAACGGCATTTCATCCTAAAAAAAACGCCGCGCGGTTTTTACGTAAATTAACGAAATGTCCGGCGACGCCTTTATTTTAGTTTTTATTTGAGATAAAAAAAGTCCGTAAATGAAAAGCAATAGTTTATCTGTGAGCCGCACCGGTGATGTCGGACAGTTTTTCGATACCGTACTTTTGCATTACTCGCGGCAAGTCCTCTATTATTTCCTTGCACGCATAGGGATTGACAAGGTTTGCCGACCCCACGCCCACAGCGGTTGCGCCCGCCATCATC
The DNA here is from genome assembly GCA_900555125.1 of uncultured Clostridium sp. Classification (GTDB taxonomy): domain Bacteria; phylum Bacillota; class Clostridia; order Christensenellales; family Pumilibacteraceae; genus Neoclostridium. The sequence continues at coordinate 4,256 of USKH01000030.1, read as the reverse complement.
ATTTCGACTACGTGTTCGGCGCTCGTAACTCCGCCTATGCCGATAACGGGTATTTTTACCGCGTCGTACACCTTGTAAATCATGCTGAGTGCCAGCGGGAACAGTGCGGGTCCGGAATATCCGGCGGCTATGTTCTGAATTATCGACTTGCGGGTTCTGAGATTAATACGCATACCCGTAAGCGTGTTAATCATGCTTATGCCGTCCGCGCCGCCGTTTTCCGCCGACTTTGCGATGGAAACTATATCGGTAACGGCAGGCGTAAGCTTTACAAACACGGTTTTGCTTGTCACTTTTTTGACTTCTTTAACCGTTTTTTCGAGGTTTACGCAGTCGGTGCCGATAGCCGTTCCGCCCGCGCCGACGTTGGGGCAGCTGACGTTGAGTTCGATTATTCCCACCTGTTCCTGATCGTCGAGTTTTTTTGCAAGCGTTACGTAGTCGTCCACGCAAAATCCGGCGCAGTTGGCGATTACTTTTTTGTGGAAATACTGCTTCATTTCGGGCAGCTCGTGCGCTATTACGTGGTCGATGCCGTTGTTCTGCAATCCTATCGAAAGCAGCATACCGCTGTCGCAGTCGGCAATACGCGGAAGAGGATTACCGAATCTCGGCTCTACCGTGGTCCCTTTGAAAGAGAACGTACCCAGCATGTTTATGTCGTAAAACTTGGAAAATTCTTTGCCGTAACCGAACGTTCCGCTTGTTGCGATAACAGGGTTATCAAGCACCCAGCCGCACAGATTTACTTTAGTATCTACCATATAACCTCCTCGCGTTTGAAAACCGGACCTTCCTTGCACACGCGCTTTGATCCGTTTGCGGTCATAATCGAGCAGCCCATGCATGCGCCGAATCCGCAACCCATTCTTGCCTCGAAACTATACTGTCCGCTTGTCGAAACCACCTTTTCCATTGCCTTGAACATGGGCATGGGCCCGCATGCGTAAAAATACGAGTAGTCAAGATTTTTGATGACGTCGGTGACGAAGCCTTTGGTTCCGTAGCTGCCGTCCGCCGTTGCGACGTACACGTCCGCTCCGATTGCCTTAAACTCGTTTTCGTAGAAAATCTCGTCCTTCGTGTTGAAGCCGAGCACTACCTGCGGCTTTTTACCCTGCGCGACGAGCTGTTTACTAAGCTTATACAGCGGCGGAACGCCCACGCCTCCGCCGACGAGCAGCGGTTTGCCGCCCGATACGGTCAGGTCGTAGCCGTTTCCCAGTCCCGTGAGTATATCCAGCGTTTTCCCGGGCAGGAACGCACTCATTTTGTCGGTGCCTTTTCCCACCGTTTTATATATTATCGTAAGCGTGTCGCCATCCGTATCGCACACCGATATCGGGCGACGCAGAAAGCAGTCGTCTATTTTGATTTCGACAAACTGTCCGGGCGCGGTTATCGCCGAAACGTCGCCTTCAAGTTTCATTTCGTAAACGTTTTCCGTCAGTTTTTTATTGCTTACAATTGACAACAATACTTTTTCCATAATACCTCCATTTTTTAGTTTTATTAACAATATTATAATTTACCAAGCGTTTTTACAAGCATAACACCTGTAAAAACCCGATTTATGCCTTGATTTCCGTTCTTTCTCGCTTTGACACGACTTTGCATATCTCTCGGGAAATGCCCTGCGACACGCAATCGGTCATTTTTCCGTTTTCCACGGCTTTTACGAACGCCACTATTTCGTAGCGTATGCCCTCGCCGTTAAGCTGATAGAAATAGCGTTTGTTTTCGGTTGCGTTTTCGTACCGCACCTCGAAATAATCGGTTTTCCACCACGGCGCGGGAACATAAACGTAACCGTTTGTTCCGGACACGATAAGTTCGCCCTCGGACTTGACTCCGCTGCCTACTTTGACTGTAGCGACTGCGCAGTCGAAAGTAAAATCGAATTTTGAAAAGCGGTCGAAAGTCTTTTTCTCGTCTGCGAACACCGAGGCTATCCGCATATCCTTATAATCGGTGCCGAGTATCTGAAACACCGGTAAAAGCGCGGTGGGTCCCCAGGCGCACGAACTGTTCCAGTTTTTACGGAAATAATCGGGGTCGGAACCTATTTCGGTAAGCGAAGTGCAGGTTGCGTCCACGGCGACAGGTTTTCCTATCGCGCCGCTTTTCACCAGCAGCAGCATACGCGTATATGCGGTGGAATAAGCGGTTTTAATTGCGTCGGCAAGAACAACTCCCTTTGCCTCAGCAAGAGCAAACAGTTCGGCGCAGTCGGTTTCCGACAATGCTATGGGACTTTCGCACAACACGTGCTTACCCTTTTCGATTGCTTTTTTGATCTGCTCGTAGTGAAGCGACGGATGCGACGCGACGTACACGGCGTCGGAACAGTCTAAAAGCTTGTCGTAGTCGTCGGTTTTCAGTTCGACGTCCAGCGAGCGCAAAAACTCGCCGTCGGCAGAACATGCGCCCGACACGCGACATCCGTTTACGAATGTGCTTTCGCGGATATATTTTTTGATAAACGGCACCTCGCCCACCACTCCGAGCCGCAGATTACGGCTTTTCGAGCGTATTTCGGTGCTGCTAACGCCTTCAGTGCGCGGAAGATACACCACTTTACAATAGTCGCGCAGATAATCGAACTTTCCTTCCCAGTCCGAACCGATAGCAAAAATGTCCGCTCCGTACTTTCGTATGTCGTCGATTTTCTGCCCGTCGTACTCTTCTACGATTATTTCGTCGGCAAGACCGGTTTCGCGCACGGCTTCTATACGGTCGGACACCGACTGACGATTGTTGATTTTGCCGCGGCTTAGATCGTAGTCGTCGCCTGTGACTCCCACTATAAGATAATCTCCGAGTGCTTTGGCTCGCTTTAACAGGCGGATATGCCCCTCGTGCAACACGTCGAACGTACCGTACGTTATTACTTTAACCATTTTTTCGCTCCTTTAAATCAGAAGTCAATCTTTTTTCAGATTATTCCGCGCTTTTTAAGATCGGAAAACGCCGCAATAAGGCAGTCGTAATCCTCTTTTTTAAGCGCGCCTATATGCCCGACGCGGAATATTTTGTCTTTAAGATCGCCTCCGTTGGGGCAAATCCATATGCCGTATTCGTCTTTTAGCACGGTGAATATTTTGTACGCCGGGCAAGTTAACGGATGCAGCGACGTTACGGCGTTCGAGGGAGAATTTGTAACAAACTCGAACGGAAAGTCCGCTATTTTTTCACGGAAATACACGGCGAGTGCGGCAACACGGGCGGTTTCGGCTTCTATTCCGCCTTTTTCGTCTATTTGTCTAAGGCGTGCGTTTATCTGCAAAAGCGTTCCCACGGCAGGCGTGAAGGGCGTCTGACCGCGTTCGCCGTTGCTTAGAGCAAGTGCGAAACTCAAGTACATGCAGCCGGGATTTATCTTATACGCCCGCTCGACCGCGCGCGGGGAAAGCACCGCAACGGACACTCCCGGCGGGCACGCAAGTGCTTTTTGCGAACCGGTTATTACTATATCCGCGTTTATCTTTGCCATATCTATCGGATCGGCAATAAACATGCTTACGGCGTCGAGAATATAAAACATATCGTTTTTACGGCAAAACGCCCCGATTTGTTCAACGTCGTATTTAACGCCGGTTGACGTTTCGCAGCCGTTTACGAGCAGAGCGGTGCAGCCCTTGCCGTCAAACGAATACAGTTTTTCTTTCGTAAGCCCTTCGCCGGGCTTCAGCTCGATCTGTTCGTACGGAATGCCGTGGATATCCAGTATTTCGCAAAATCTGTGTCCGAACGAACCGCCGTTTATTACAAGCGCTTTGTCCTCTTTCGTAAGAGAATTTACTACAGCCGCTTCCATCGCAGCCGTTCCCGAACCCGTGAGGAACACCGCGCGGCTGCTACCGGGCGCTTTCATGAATTTAAGCATAAGTTTTTCGTTTTCCAGCATTATTGCCGAAAACTCGCTCGTGCGGAAATACGGTACCTGCTCGGCTCCTATTGAAAGAATATCTTCGTCCGACGTTACCGGACCCACTGCAAAATTTTTCATACTTTTATCCTCTTATATAATGGGTTTTCAATGCGTTAATCTTTATTTGCAAGGCGTATCCAGATCTATTTCCGACGTTTTGTCGATGTGGCAGACGCGCTTTTCTACCGGCGGCAGACTCATGTAATCGCCGAACTCGGCTTTTAAGTATCCGTCGTAATCGCGCACTCCGCGCACGGTAAGCCCGTCGAAAGAGTAGTCTACGGTGTCTTCGTACATCGAGTACGGAACGGTGCGCGTGCAGGCG
>USKH01000029.1 GCA_900555125.1 uncultured Clostridium sp. | reverse complement strand
TTATATTTGATATACTTATATCGATTTTACGAGGGTTTTCTTCTTTACGATTATATTACAAAAAACTTCGAGAAAATTTAAAAATCGACCGCTATACGGTTGACTTTACGGCGTTTGTTTTGCTATAATAGCTCCGAAATTATACATTAGAGGTTTTTATGACAGCAGAACAAATTGTTATGTTTCTTGCAAAACTGCTTGCCGGTACCGGAGTTTTCCTGGTTGGCGTACATCTTATGACGGGCAATATCGAACAGCTTGCCACGGGAAAAATCAAAAAATTGTTCGGAAAAACGGCGGACAAGAAGATTATTAACGCCGGAATAGGAGCGGCTACCACCGCGCTTGTGCAGAGTTCGGGCGTTACAACCGTGTTGATTGTCGGATTTGTCAACGTCGGCATCATGAGTTTGTCGCAGGCAACCGCTATGATTATGGGCGCAAACATAGGCACGACGATAACCGGGCTTATGGCGTCGCTCAGTTCGTTTGACTTTACCACTTATATTCAGGCTCTTGCTTTCGTCGGTGTGTTCGTGTCCATGCTGACAAAGAACGATAACGTAAAGAAAATCAGCCTGCTTACCGCCGGTCTTGCGCTTGTTTTTATAGGACTGAAACTTATGTCCGCGTCCATGGAAGGGTATCGCGAACAATTGCAACAGGTGTTTTCGGGCATAGACAACTCGTTTTTGCTTTTCGCATTGGGAGTTTTCCTGACGGCGCTTGTTCAGTCCAGCTCGGCAACCACGTCAATAGTAATAGCAATGTCGATTGCGGGACTTCGTATCGGAACGGGCGGCAACGAAGTGCTGTTCTTTATCCTCGGAACAAACGTCGGCTCGTGCGTTACCGCGCTTATGTCTTCCATAGGCGCAAGCGCGAACGCAAAACGCACAAGCCTTATTCATCTTATGTTCAACTTGTTCGGGTCGGTGCTGTTCTTTATAATGCTCAGCGTGTTCCCGTCTTTTATGGACCTGACGTTCAAACAATGGTTTGCCGGCAATCCCGCCGTGCAGATTGCCATGTTCCACGTATTTTTCAACGTCGTATGCACGGTTATTTTTCTGCCGTTTTCGTCGATGTTCGTAAAAGCGTCGCAGCTTATCATCCGCGATAAAAAGAAAGCTGTTCCGGTCACCTATCTCGATGCGCGTATGATTTCCTCACCGTCAATCGCTACGTCGCTTGCCGAAAAAGAACTGTTCCTTATCGCAGATACGGCAATGGCGGCATTCTGCGATTCCTTCAAGGCGTTTGAATCACGCGATATGAGCAAGACGTCTGCCGTTCTCGCCGAAGTCGAAAAAACAACCGATCTCAGCCAGAACCTGACCGACTATATGATTAAAGTGTCCGCATACTGTTCTCAGAAAGAAGAGGAAAAAATTGCCGCGCTGCACAATTGCGTGGGAGACGTTGTACGTATCGCCGACATAGCCGACAATTTCACCAAGTACACTCGTCGCGAAGTGGAAAAAAATATGGAATTTTCCGACGGCGTTATAGAGGAAGTAAGCGATATGGTGAAAAGCGTCGAGCGGCTTTATGAACTTACCAAAAAGACCGTGCTGGAAGCCGACAAGAGCCTGCTTCCAGAAGTGGACGGCGTGGAAGAGAAAATCGACGCATATCGCAAAAAACTTATCGACGGGCATATCGAACGCCTTAATAAAGGACAGTGCAAGCCCGAAAGCAGCAGTATTTTCATCAATCTCGTGTCCAATATCGAGCGTCTCGGCGACCATCTGACTTATATAGCTCATTCCGTGGAAATCGGATGAGTGTATTTACTTTTTCAAGTGCTGAAAAAGTAACAAAAAGGCACCGGGACACTTGCGGCTGTGTCCCGGACTCCGCAACGCTTTTTGACGTGGGAGAAAACAAACATTCGTTTCCTCACTGTAGGGACGTCTGTCCCTACATTATAATGCGGGCGAACACAGTTCGCCCCTACGAATCGGAAAATACTTTTTGTCTTTGCACAAATAAACCGAATTTAAAGGCGCCCTTGAGCAAAGGGAGCTGGCGCCGTCAGGCGACTGAGGGATTGTAATCAATCGTTTGCGCTTTGACGCTTTGCGACAACGACTGCGTTGTGTTTTAATGCTTTACTACGCACATCATGCCGCCGAATTGAACGGGGCAGATAAACAAAACGTCGCTCGTAGTCAGTTCAACTGTTCGTTTACCCGTGCAGTCGAATGCCGCGACGGACAATTTTTCGCCTTTGTCGTTTCGGATAAAAAGTGTTTCGCTGTCGGTAAGATTTACCGCGTCGGTCGAGTTTCGATTGTCGAGGGCGATTACCGGCGAATGCGAAAGCAGGCAAATGCGCTTGTTTTTATCACCCGTTTCTACTTTATCGTAACCGTTTTCGCAAAGAGTAAAGTCAAGCCCGCCGCGAGTAAGAAGATCTGCGTTTTCGGTTACGTACCCGAGAAAGCGGTTCAGAACGAGCGATTGTCCGGCGGTCAGCGTGTTCATTCTCGCGGAAATCTGCGGAACGGCGAACATGGTCCCCCACAATTGGCACGCCACGCTTTCGGGAGCGTCGCAGGGGTGCCAGTACATCATGTCTGAGTGAACGGCGCATTTTCCTGAAACAAGCCGCAGGTTTATCGTCTGCGTTTTATTATTGTTGCCGTCAAGCGGGCAATCCCACACGCGCATCATGTTGCCGTACGTACTTATAACAGGCCCGAAGTACGGCTGACGGAATTCTATCATAATATCCGGTTTTATTTCGTGCAGCGCAACGGAAATCTGTTTCAGAAGCGCGGAAACGGCTTCTTCTACCGAAGAGTAATCCATATCCGCGGTAACAACGCCGTTTGTTTTGAATCTGTCGATAAAATCGAGTTTAAGCCCGTCGAGATTGTATTTTTCGACGGCGTTTACGTACGTGTCGATAAGATATCGCCGCACTTGCGGATACCTCGGGTCGAGGACGGAACAGTTGTGCGAGTCCAGGTCGTACAGATATTTACCGATAAATTCGGGGTAAATTTCAGCGTTTTTGCCGATAAAAGGCACGGCGTACCACAACATAACTTTCATTCCGAGCGCATGAACGCTTTTTGTAAAATCCTTCATGTCCGGGAACTTACTTTCAACCGGCTGCCAATCTCCGCACGAGCCGTACGCTCCGTCGCTGCGTTCAATTTGCCATCCGTCATCCACTATAATAGTTTTCATGCCGTATTTTACGGCTTCGCGGCATTCTTCCAATGCTTTTTCGGCAGTTATGGTCTGCATGTACGAATACCATGTCGAATACATCGGAAGGCGGGCGCTTTCGGGAGTGGGATACTCGCATTCATACGGGGCTTTAAGCCGATTTACGGCGTCTTTTACCGTTTCGGCCAAAGGAAGAGCGCGTTCGTCTATCCAAAGCGTTGTTTCGTACCGCTCGAACGGGCCGGCTTGCATTGTAAAAAAGTCTACGCCGAGATGAAACAGTCCGCTTGTACAATCGCCGCGCATATTCAGCGAAAGCGGCGTTTTTACGTCGGACAGCGCAATCGTGCAAACGTTCCGGCTTTTTTTGGAAGCCAGGCTTTTAAGCGGCATACCGTACGCCACGCGTGACTGCGTTGAGCGGGCGAAGTAGGGCAGAGAATGTCATCTGTCTGAAGCCGCACCTTTTCCAGCGCGTCCCACATGTAATATACGTTTATTGCGGGAATATCCCATTCAAGCGAAATTTTTTTCGGAAAGCACGGTTTTTTCCACTTAAAGATTATGGTAAAGCAGGAAACGCCGTTTTCGTCCGGCATAGCCAGCATTTCTATATCCGAGTCTTCCTCGTAAGTAAAGCCGAACGTTCTGCCTTTTAACGTAATATTTTTTTTCATCGTAATTCCTCGTCCCGAAATATATTGACTACCGATAAATTTAACACGTTTTTTTGTCGTTGTCAATATAGTAAAAGGACGTTTTGTCTTTTAATCGTGAAGTTTTTGCACGTTTAAGCTGGGCGCAGCCCGATTAGTCTCCCGAAAAAATCTCTCCGTTGCGGCAAGAAATGTCCCTCTTTCGGAGAGAGAAGCATTAAAGAGACGGTATTTAAGTATATGACGGGGGTTTACGGATATATAAAAACATTATTTGAAAAACAAAAAACACCGATCGGAGCAAAAACGGACAAGAAAATTATAGCACGGCGAAAAAAAGAATGCTATAATGTAAAAAAACTTCGACGGAGAAGGAACGATGAACAAGATAGGAAAAATGATAATCACCGATGAGGATAAACTGAAAGAATACTTGCCGAGCGGGCGAGTATGGCAGGGAATTCCGTCGTTTGAGCGGACTAAAAAAGGACGCTGTTTTTCGGTGTTCTACACGGGCGAAACGGGCGAAATGAACGGCAACTACTGCACGCTGGCGGTCAGCGACGACGGCGAAAACTGGCGCGACCCCGTGGCGGTTACTTATGCGGGCAAGTCCAGGCGTTGTTACGATCCCAACGTCTGGATAGATCCGCTGGGTAGGTTGTGGCTTATCTGGTCGGTTATGCCCGATCTCATCGTATATGCGGCGATTTGCGACAATCCCGACGCCGACAAGCTTGTGTTCGGCGAGGAGCGCAGAATAGGCACCGGAGTTCTTCTCAACAAGCCCACGGTTTTGTCGTCGGGCGAATGGCTGTTCCCGATTGCGGTGTGGAAAGAAAGCGTAATATCGCCTTACGACGCACAGAAAATTAAAGTTCCGCGCCTTGCTTTTGTCGTCCGCACGGTGGACGAGGGCAAAACGTTTACCCGCCTGGGCGGAGTGGATATGCCCGAACGCTGCTTCGACGAGCATATGATTGTCGAGCTTAAAGACGGCAGGCTTGCCATGTTTGTGCGCACTTATTACGGAATAGGAGTAAGTTTTTCGTTTGACGGTGGTTTTACCTGGTCGGAAGGCAAGGACACCGGTATACTTTCGCCCAACTCTCGCTTTTTCATACGCAAGCTTGAAAGCGGGAATTACCTGCTGGTTACCAACGACTCGAAGCGTCGCGAAAAAATGACGGCTTTTATTTCGACCGACGAATGCAAAACCTGGAAAGGCGGACTGCTTCTCGACAAGCGCGATCAGGTGTCCTATCCCGACGGCGTGGAATCGGACGGCTGCATTTACATAACTTACGACTGCGAACGCGGCAATCCGCGCACGCTGGAAGCAACCGAAAAGTGCGCCCGCGAAATATTGTACGCACGCTTTACCGAGGCGGACGCTCTTGCCGGCAAAAACGTAAGCGGTAAGTGCGAATTTAAGAAAATCATATCGAAGCTCGGAAAATATGAAGGTAAAAAGAACCCGTATGCCGAAAAGAAGTACTTTTCCGACGACGAATACGTTGACTATCTGATGACGTTGCCTTCTGCCGACGCCGTTATGAAAAGACTGTATTCGGACGGGGTTACGTGCTATGTTATTAAAGATTCGGCAGCGCGGGAGCGAACCGATCAGCTTCTCGACGCGTTTGAAAAAGCCGAAAAAGATGACGAAAAACGCGAAATTTTGTACGAATTAAACGTCATTTTCAAAAAGAACAAACGCGAGTATGCCGTCACGGACGAGTCCGATCTCGTGGAAAAAATAATCGCCTATATAGACGGGCATTACGGCGAAGAACTCACTCTCGACGTGATAGCAAGGCATTTTGCGATAAGTCGTTATTATTTGTGCCATGCGTTTAAAAGGCAAACCGGAACGTCGGCAATAAAGTTTATAACTTCGCGCCGCATTTACATGGCTAAAAAAATGCTTAAAGACAGTTATGCGACGATAACCGATATAGGCTTTGAATGCGGTTTTTCCGACAGCGCATATTTTATAAAGACGTTCAGGCGAGCAGAGGGGATAAGCCCGGGATCTTACCGCAAGCAAATGAGGAAGAATTCCGACAAATAAGCCGTAATAAAAAAATAAAGATAAATAAGGAGAGAAAAATGAAAAGATTACTTAAAATCGCGGCAAGTATTGTCGTGTGCTTCGCGCTCATATTCTCGGTAGCGTGCAAAGGCGCGGACGGAGCGGCGGGAAACGGAATTAAATCGGCAGTAATGGAAGACGGCAGACTTATTCTGATTCTCGACGACGGCAGCCGTCTGGATCTCGGATCGATTTCCGGCGACACCGGAGCGCAAGGCGAGAAAGGCGACAAAGGAGACCCCGGAGCGCAGGGCGAAAAGGGAGACAAAGGCGATCCCGGAGAGCAAGGCGAAAAGGGAGACAAAGGAGATCCCGGCGCACAAGGCGAGAAAGGTGATAAAGGCGACACCGGAGCGCAAGGCGAAAAGGGTGACAAAGGCGATCCCGGAGACACCGGCAAGTCGGCTTACGAGGCGTTTAAGGAAATGTATCCCGAATACGTCGGCGACCAACAAACTTTTATCGAAGATCTTATAAACGGAAGGTTGGGCGAGTTATATATAAAGAGCGGGGCGGCTCTTCTGACGCTTACCGTAACCGACAAAAACGGTTTGCCCGTTTCAAACGCAATCGTCTGTGCGGGCGAATATCGCTACATGACCAACGCCGACGGCGAAGCTAAGATAATACTGTTTAAGGACGGCGCAAGCATAACGGTCGAAAAATTCGGATACGGCAACGCAGTGCTTGAAATTTCGGCGGAAGATATAAACAATTCGGAAGTAAACATGGCAAAAAACATCCAGCTCGAAACAATTAAAACAAAAAGCGGCTATATTCCCAGAAGCGAAAACCATATGGATTTCGTTGCGCCCAACGGCTACAACACGGCGGAATATTACTATTACGTAACGTATGAGGAAACCGGCGTTCGCGTTGCCGTGGACGTCGTAGACAACGACCCTGCGTCGTTCGGTAATTGCGGCGAATCGGATAACGTTGAATTCGTAATACACAAAAAGACCATCGACGCAAACTATTCTACCGGCAATTCGCTCCGCATTCTTGCGGGGTTGTGGAAAAATCAGACTTTCATAAAGCGCGCAACCGGCGGCAATGCGGTCGGCTCGGACGAATACGCAACGCTCGTTAAAAACGGCAAAGTTTGGGAGCGGAGAAGCGAAAAGACCGTGGCTGCCGACGGGTACTCCGGCATGACGTATGAAATTCTTCTCGATTATTCGCTTTGGGGTGAAAATAAGGCGACTCTCATCGGCAATATGACCATTGACGCGGCGGCAAGAAATTCTCATGCCGTAAACGGCGCATATTCGGCTGAGGCAAGCGCATTCCGTTACTACTCGAAAAGAGGAGCGTATTGGGTACGAGCAAGCCGCGCGACGCTTATTCTCGCCGACGGCAAGCCCGTAAAAAACTCGTTTAGCGTTCCCACGCTTACCGAAATGTTTGAAAAATCCTCTCTTGGCGACGGAAAATCGCTCATGGACAATCTTGCGACGGTGAAGGGCAACGGTTCGGTACAGAGATTCGGTTCGGGCGCGTTCACGTTCAGTAACAGAGTGTACTACGTCGACGCAGGCACCATGCCTGTCGACCTCGAAGGACTTGCTTTCCTCTATAAAGAAATGACCGAAAAGCCCACCGAATTCGAAGTGACCGAAAAGGGCTACGTCATCGTCGCCGTTCCTGCAATCGGCTACGACACGACTCGTTCGGCGCTCGAAACGGACGGCTTTACGCGCGTCGGCGAAAAACTGCCCAACTTAGTTAAAAACGCAAGCGTCACCGCCGAGCCCATGTACTACTACGTCAAGTGGTGCGAAGCCGGCGAAAAATACTCGGTGACAAAGTGGAACATCGTTTTGTTCCGCTCGAACGGTAAATTCGACGGCAAAAACTGGATGGACGTCGCGGCGGAAGTCAACATTCTGTCTTCGGGCGAACTTAAAACCAAGTACGATCCCGCAACCCGTCAGTGGCAGGGTATTCCCGGCATAGAAACTGTTACGGTAAACGGCAAAACCCGTCTGTGGGCAACATGGTTTACCGGCAAGGATAAGGAGCCGCGTGCGGGTAACTTCGCCGTGTATGCGTTCTCGGATGACGGAGTAACCTGGACCGAGGCGGTTACAGTGGACTTCGCTGCCGATATAACCGATTCGCGCGTGTTCGACCCGAGTTTGTTCAACGACGGCGAGGGCAATATATGGCTTATGTGGAATCAGACCAACTATGTAAACGACGAGATAAGCATATGGTATGCAAAAGTGACCAACCCGACCGCCGCGCTTTCCGAACTTCGTATAGAGCAGCCCGTGCGCATAGGTCACGGACTTAAAATGAACAAGCCAACCAAGCTTAAATCGGGAGAGTGGTTATATACCGCTCACGACTTCAACGACATAGGCTTCACAAAGGTATATTCGTCGCTCGACAATGGCAAAACCTGGAATTACAAGGGCAAAGCCGCCGTGTACAGCGCGACTTTCGCCAACGAAACCGCGCTTGCCGAAGGAAAGGACGAACAGGGCAAAGACGCTCTTATCATGTGGAACAGATGCGCCACTAACTACAACGTGGCGGTTAGCTATTCGTACGACGCGGGCGCAACCTGGACAGAGGCAAGCGAGTGGAAACTTTCAGGTCCGTCGTCGAGAATAAACGCGCGCACGCTTGATAGCGGCAACGTTCTGTACATTCATCACTACAACACGTTAAACCGCGAAAAATTGTGCGTGTCGCTTTCCTCCGACGGCGGCGTGACATTCACGCATCGGCTCATTGTTGATAACCGCATCGGCGTTTCCTATCCCGATATCGCGGTTGCCGATAACGGCGACATTTACGTCGTTTGGGACAGAAACCGCAACGGCGCAGGGGAAATTCTGTACACCAAATTCACCGAACAGCAGTTGCTCGCTGCCGGCGACGGAGATATCATGCCCGCCGCGAATATCATCGGTATTTCTTCAAAATAGCAGAAAAAATATCGTATAATTCAATAACGGTATAAAGAAAAAAGGTCCTTTAGGGTTTTCCCCGCGGGATCTTTTTTTTATGTGGGATTGGGAGAATAAAGAGTTGAGTGGAGAGAACGGGAGACCATAGGTCTCCCCTACAATCGGAATGATTCTTTTTCTCTGAATAAATAGCCTTGTTCCGTAGGGCGGGGGCTTGCTCCCGCCGAACAATACCGTTGCACTATGATGCGGGAGACCACAGGTCTCCCCTACGGGTTGGTGCGAAGAAGCGGGCGAGCGGTAGGAATAAAACGAGTTCGCTCGCAAAAATAACATGTGCGTTTTAAATCGGTTTAATTAAAAAGGTCGAATTCGTGTGAAAAACACAAAAATCCAACCTTAATTTATTTTTCCGCTAAAAACTATTTGTTTTCGGACGGAAAGGTTACGGTGACGGTGGTTTCCTGTCCGAAAGTGCTTTCTATTTCCAGCGTTGCGCCGTAGCGCATGCAAATATGCTTGACTATGGCAAGCCCCAGCCCGGTTCCGCCCGACCCGCGCGAGCGCGATTTATCCACTCGGTAGAAGCGTTCGCAAAGGTGGGGAATGTGTTGCTGCTCGATGCCTATGCCGGTATCGGAAACGGCAATGGCGGCTTTTCCGTCCTCTTCGGACAGCATTATTTTCGCCTCGCCGTTCTCTTTATTGTAATTTATCGCGTTGCTTGCGAGATTTTCGATAAGTTCGCGTGCGTCCGTTTTGTCGATTTTGGCAAACGCAGTGCCTTCGGCAAAGAGACTGACGTGTTTTTGTTCGGCTTTCACGCTTAAAACCGAAACGACGTCGTCGGCGATTTTACGTAAATCTACGGCGGCGCTTATTTGCGGTTTATCGCCGCGCTCTACGTCGCTTAAACGCAGCATATCGGCGATAAGCTCGCTCATGCGCACGCTTTCCGAATAAACGGTGGCGATTTTTTTTCGCACGGATTCGCCGAGATCGTCTTTTTGCAACAACAGCTCGCTAAGACCCATTATGGCGGTGACAGGCGTTTTCAGTTCGTGCGAGGCGTTTGCGAAAAACTCGCTTCTCATCTTTTCGCCCTGTTTCATCGCGGTGATGTCGCTCAGCACGATAACGGTGAAGCCCTTTTCAAGGGGATTCATACAGACG
>USKH01000028.1 GCA_900555125.1 uncultured Clostridium sp. | reverse complement strand
ATACGCTTCCTACGCCTTCACGCGACAGATACGAATTTGAAGGCTGGTACACCGACCCTTCGTTTTCGGGTAGCCCGGTAACCGAAATTACCGTTTCCGCAGACGTAAAGTTCTACGCAAAGTGGACCAGGTTACTTACTCTTACTCTGAACGCTGACGGCGGTACGGTTGATACGACTTCTCTTACGATAAAGGAAGGAGCAAGCATTTACGACGCAGTTAAAAACATCGTTCCCGCAAAGACCGGTCTTACTTTCGGAGCATGGTTTATCGGCGACAACGAAGTTAATTCGTCTACGCTCATGACCGCAGATACCACGCTTACCGCGCGCTATAAAGTTGCGTACACTGTCGAAATTTACGTTCAGAAAGCAGACAAGTCCGGTTACGAACTGGAAGAAACCAAGTCCGGCAGCGGCTATGTAGGATCGGCTTACGTCGCTTCCGTAACCAAGGAAGGATACGAAGAAGTTGCAAATCCCGACGCGAAAACCGAAGGTAATCTTTCGGGCAACGCTTCCGAAAACGTGTTCCGTCATTACTTCGATCGCCTGTCCATCAATCTTACCTTCAAGATTTCTTATCCCGACGGAACCACAGCCGAAGATTTTGTTATAAACGACGTGGCTGCCGGAACCGAAACGGAAGTTCCCTCCGATTACCAAGCCGACGGCTATGTATTAGTCGGTTGGACCACCAAGGAAGGCGGCAGCGTAGAGGTTTACGCAAACTATATATACGATCGTCTTTACAACAAGACCGAAGCCGACGTTAAAAATACGCTCAATCCCACCGCAAGCGCAACCTACTATGCAGTCTGGGAAGAAGCGTACACCGATATGTTCGGCGGCGCAGACAACGTTTATTTCTTTGACGGGCAGAAGAGCGTGTACATTGAAAGAAACGGCGTATTCTATCGCGCGGAATATTCTGCAAAGGACAACACGTTCACGCTTATTCACGCAACCGAAGATACCACTTTGCTGAAAGGCAAGCTCAATGACGATCTGACGTACGTGTATGCGGATAAAACCCGCGACGGCTACACCGCTTATCTCTATGCGGTAGGCAGCGGATTAGATAAAACCAAGGTCATTGTTCTCGATCAGTACAACGGCATTACCTACAACGAGTACGACGAAAAAAATAAAATAACAGTCAGCGCAACCGGATATTACACTGTCGAAGGCGGCAATCAGTGTGTAGCCGTGTTTGAAAGCGGCGATCTCGAAGGTCAGATCATGACCTTTGTAAGAGGCACAATAACCGTAAACGAACAGCAGCAGAACGCTTTCCAAGTGCGTAACGAAGACGACATTAACATGGGTACCATTTCCCGCGTTATGCTCAACGGAGAAGGAAAACTCGTCACTCTTCGTGAACAGTACTATGGAATCAAACTCAACGGCTTCGGTGTAGCTACTATGTCCACCGTAGACCTTACCACAGGTAAGGAAGGAACTGCAAACTATTACTATTCGTTCAACGAAGACAGAACTCTTCTCACTCTGCGAGTAAACGGAATGCAGACGGCAGGCGTGCTCAGCGTTTTCACTCACAACGGCATGAAGGTGTACAATTTGTACGATTCGCAGTATGACAGAACCATTACTTCCGGTAATACTACGCTTAAAACCGACGGCGTTCACACTGCCGAATACAACGACGGCAAAAACACCGTTACCGGAAACTACGTCACCGGAACTTCGGTTTTCGGCTATATGGTAACGCTTTACGGCAACGATTCCAAGACCTATAAATTCCTTGTCACTTCCGCTTCTCAGGAAGTAGAAGGCGAGGACGGCAACAAGAAGGTCGAAACCATTTATTCTTTCGAGAAAAAAGACGCTTCGTATGCCGAATATTATTACAGCACGGCTGAAGGCATTTACTATGCGCCCTTGCTCGTAATCGATAACTTATCGGAAGGCAAAGCTTCGTTCTACGGCTATACCGCCAACAAAACGTACGAGCTTATTTCTACCGGTACCGTTACCAAAGGCTCTGCCGACGGCGCGTACAGATATACCGCAAAAGAATATTTCATCGATAAATTCACCTCTATCGAAGAAGTGAAGGACGAGGACGGCAACGTTACCGCTTATTCGTACTACATCACCGACGAAAACGGCGAAAAGAAGCTGTGGATGCAGCCCAACGTCAACATCGCAATGGTCGAATATGCCGACATTATCGTTGATTCCGTCAGCACTAAGTACAGCGTTAACTTCTGGTCGTCCTACAAGATCAAAGACGGCGAAGTCGAAACGCTTACCAAAATTTACGACGGCGAAAACGGAGCAAAACTCACCGTCTGGGGCGGCTTTGCAAAATATACCGAAGGCAACAACAGCTACTACGGAACGCTGGTTATGCAAAAAGCAGGATATTATGTCCTTACTTATAAGGTAACCGTAGAAAGTAAAACCACCACTCAATATATGTATTTCGAGCTGAACACGGATGCGCTTTCGCTTACTAAACTTGCGTTTGCACCGTATACCGCAGCCGAAATGCTTTCGGACGGCACCGCTTCCAAAACCATTACTCTTGCTCTCGACGGCAAGGGAGCCGCAACTTACACTACCGTTGAAGGAGAAGGCGACGCCACCGAAAAAGTTACGCTTGCAGGAACGGCAGACACCACCGGCGCAAAGACCGTATTCGGCGACGATATTTACAGATTCCGTTCGGGAAACACCTCGTTCGAGTTCATTCGCGTCGTAGTTTCCAATTCTATTTACTTTGCACGTCTCAACAGCTCGGTAAACGGCGTATATACTTTCGGCGATTCCAAGATCTCGCTTGACGGCTTCGGCTATCGCGCGCTCTACACCGATGAAAGCGGCAACGAAATCAAAGGATATTACTACCTCGGCGATAACGGCGCGCTCACCTTTATCTCGGAAAGCGGCTATATTTATCTCGACCTTAAAGACGACAAAACCTTCACCAAGCGCGGTTTCGAATACGGCACGTACGTAGTTCTCAACAACCGCACCAACGGCGGTATGACTGTTGCTTTCGACGGCTACGGCAAACTTGCTTTAAGCGTAACTTCGCTTAATGAAGAAACCGGCAAGTACGAAACCAAAGAAATAGCAACCGACGTCGAATACAAGCTTGCCGACGGTTACTGCACGTTCACCTACACCATGGCAAACGGCACCGCCGTTACGCTTAAAGGTCAGTTCGGATATTTCAAAAGCGGAACTTCTACGTACAATGCATTCTTCGTCAAAAATGAAGAAGTGGTTATGAACTTCGTCGACACCAACGACTGGTCGGTTCTGTCGCTCGACGGCTACGGCAACGCAGTCAAAGTAGGTAAAACCGGACAAAAAGAGACCGGAACCTATATGCTGATTACCGATAACCTGCTGTACTATGCAACCGACAGCGACGCTTCTATTTACACTTACAATCTGCAAAACGGAACGGTGTCGCCTGTTGAAAACAGAGCGCGCGGCTACTACACCAAGAACCTCGAATCGCTTGTGTTTACCAAATACGGCTTTGCGGTGTTCAACGGTGCAACCCGTTATTACTACAACGTAGTGGACGGCGTTTGCTACATTTATCATCAGGAATTCGACGAAAACGGTCTTATCCCGCAGGAAACCAACAAGTACGGCTACATCGAAGAAGTGTTCGGCGAATTCTCCGAAGTTAAAGAGTATGACGGAAAGACTTACTATCACGACGACGGAGCCGCTCTCCACTTCGAGCGTCCCGAAGAAAACGCAGGTAAGTTCAGAATCCCCGTTCAGGGCGAAAAAGAAACCGAATATCGCACCATCGGACATCTTACCTTCACGCCTTCCGGAGCAGATCAGTTTGCGGTAAGCGGAAAGGTTATGCTGGGAGATACTCAGTGGGATTGCTCCGTTTACAGAATAATGAACGACGAAAAAGTCGAAACGTTTATCCTCATTAGAATAAATTCGTTAAGCTACTTCCGTCTGGATATCAATGTCGACTATCAGGGATCGGGCGTCAACTCGTACGATATCGTATCCATGAAGCGCATTATGGGCGTTCGTTCGTATAACTACTGGTATATGTACTATATGTACAGCATGATTTACGGTCAGCAGGTTGCTCAGCAGCTTCCCAACGTGTTCGGAACGCTTCAGCTGGTATACGAATACGACCTCGAAGGAAAGGAAACCATTCATTATATGACCGGCGAATTCGGTAAGGCATCGGGCGCATACGACGTCAACGGCAACATAATCGTGTTCGATAAAGCCGACTTCGAGCGTCAGGGAGAAACCGGACAGAACTATATCGCAACCTTTACGGTAAAGAATGCCGACGACGAACAGAATCCCGATACGTACACCTACAAAATGTACTTCTCCATTCAGTCCATTCAGGCACTCCGTACTTCGGGCTTCGTGACGATAGCACTTACTCGTACGCAGACTTTGACTACGACCAACGGCTATACCGTCGAGCTCGAACGCAATATCACTTCCGACTCGGGCTATCCCGCCGGATATCTGTTTGCGGCAAAGCTGTATAACGGCGAAAAAACCGAAGAAAACGCAATCGAGTACACCGTTCGTTTCCAGAAGAACAACGTCTGGTACCTTGTTTCCAGAACTACCGACGAAAGCGGCAAGATTACGGCCAACAAGTACTACAAGCTTACCGTTGTCGAAGCCGATATCGGCGGAGAACAGCCCGGCGAACCTTCCGAAGGCGAAGAAACCAAAATCATTGCTCCTTATGAAAGCGTAAGCATTTCGATTGAGGACGGCAAGGCGATTTATGCGGCAAACGGCGAAGATTACGTCGATGTAGATTCCGAAGGCAACGTACTGCTCCTTACCGTGGGCGGCAGCACCTACCTTGTTACCGAAGTCGAGGCTGATCCCGACAACGCAAACGTAAAAATCGTGACCGTAGGCGGCAGCAAAAAGTATAAACTCGAAACCAAGACCGGCGACAGCGGCGAATATATCGAAATCACCGAAATAACCGAGTCGGCAGAAGAAAACAAATAAACTTTTAACTGTTAACTAAAAGCGCATTCTCCCGTAAAAAGGAGAGTGCGCTTTTGTTTATCCGTAAAAAACGGAACGAGAGACAAAACCTATTCGCAAGCAGTAAAGTTTACACTCCATCCGGCAAATGTTAAGTTTTTTATTGACAAAATGATAGTTTGGTGATATAATTTGCATATGCGTCGCGTTTGTGCGACAAAATTCGACGCAAAACCACACGAAGGAGAATAAAATGTTAGTTCTTTTTACGGATACGGACAGCGATTTTACGCCCGAGCTTGCAAAGGAGTACGGCTACAAGTTGATCAGCATGCCGTATATTATGGACAATAAAACCGTTTACCCGTATGAGGACGCGGACTTCGAGGAAAATTACGACTGCCACGAATTTTACGAAAAGTTGCGTAAAGGCGCATTGCCCACGACAGCCGGGCTCAGTCCGGAAAAATATAAAAGTTATTTCGAACCGTTTTTTAAAAACGGCGACGATATTCTGTATGTGCATTTTGCCACTGTAATGAGCGGCACTTTCGGCGCGATGAACCTTGCGGTAAGCGAACTTAAAGAAAAATATCCCGAACGCAATTTTTATGAAATCGACACTAAGGGAATAACCGTGTTAAGTTACGCCATTGCTCTCGAAATAGGAGAAATGCACAAAAACGGCGCGGGAATTTCGGAAATTCTGGCTTGGGCCGACAAAGAAGTGCAAAAGCACGCCATTTATTTTTACGTGGACGATCTTAAGTTTTTTGCGAGAAGCGGAAGGGTGACAAACTTTTCTGCGATTATGGGAAACATAATAGGTATTCACCCCATTCTTACCATGGGTGCGGACGGCATGATGACGGCGCTCGGAAAAGCGCAGGGCAGAAAAAAAACGCTTAATAAAATAATGGATATGATTGCCGAGAAGCAGGACGATATTGCGGCGCACAGGGTATATATCGGGCACAGCGACGCACCCGAGATCGCTTCGGGCGTTGCGGATATGCTAAAAAAACGTTTCGGCGAAAATCTCGACATAGCTATTGTCGAAGTTAATCCTACGGCAGGCTGTCACTGCGGCCCCGACGGACTGGGAATAGTGTTCCACGCAAAAAACAGATAATATGATTGAAATCAGAGAAGTAAAATCGGCAAAAGAAATACGTCGTTTTATTCAATTTCCGCTTAATCTCTACAAAAAATGCCCATATTTCGTGCCGCCGCTGTATGTTGACGAAAAAAAGATGTTCAAAAAGAATTTCGTGTACAACGACCAGTGCGAAGCCGTGTATTTCAACGCCTATAAGGACGGAAAAATAGCGGGCAGAATTTCGGGTATACTACAGCTTGCCGCAAACAAAAAGTGGAATCAGAAGCGCGTTCGCTTTACCCGTTTCGACAGCATAGACGATCAGTCGGTGGCAAACGCATTGTTCGCCGCCGTCGAGAACTGGGCAAAACAAAAGGGAATGGATGAAGTAGCGGGACCGCTCGGCTTTTCCGATCTCGAAAGAGAAGGACTTTTAATCGAAGGCTTCGACGAGCTTGCCACGTTTGAAGAGCAGTACAATTATCCGTACTATCAAAAGCTTATCGAAAATCTCGGCTATAAAAAGGAAGTGGACTGGGTGGAGCGGCAACTGCGCGCCCCTGCGGTCGTGGACGAGAGAATAGCGCGCCTTAACGCCATGATGATGAAAAAATACAAACTTCATCTCGGAACGGCAAAAAACGGCACGGAATTTTGCAAAAAGTACGGCGATCGATTTTTTGCGCTGCTGGATGAAACCTATGCCGATTTGTATGGTACGGTACCTTTCACCGACGGTATGAAAAAAATGATGATGGAGAATTTCAAGCTGGTTATAGACACACGTTTCGTTTCGGTAATTCTCGACGAAAACGACAACGCAGTGTGCTTCGGACTTGCCATCCCGTCGCTGGCAAAAGCAGTTCAGCCCTCCGGCGGCAGACTGACGCCCGCTGCACTTATAAGAATACTGAAAGCCGTGCGTCATCCGAAAATAATCGATCTCGCGCTTGTCGGAGTAAAACCCGAATATGCGGGAAAGGGAGTAGTCACAACTTTTATTGTCGCCGTCATGGATATGCTGAAAAATCACGGCATCGAGTATGCCGAAACAAATCTGAATCTCGAAGATAATCACAGTATTCAGAATCAGTGGCACGTGTTCGACGCTCGACTTCATAAGCGGCGCAGAGCATTCGTAAAAAAACTTTCGTAAAAAAACGAAAAACAGGTGAAAAACGTTTGACTTTTATCGGCAAATAGGTTATACTACAAACGATCTTTAAGCGGATGCGAGACATCGGCAAGCTCACAACAATATATTACCGGAGTAATCCGGGGATATTATAAGTATGTAAGTACAATTCCGTTCAAGATCGTCTTGAACGGTTTTTTTGTGAGGTGAACCATGAAATTCAAGTCCGAACTGTTTGACGAAAACGCGGTACGTCGCGCGCTTGTACGAATAGCGCACGAAATAACCGAGCGCAACGACGGAATTAAAGATCTGGTGCTGGTGGGCATAAAAAGCAGAGGAGTACCGCTTGCGAAGATTATAGCCGCCAACATCTCGGGCTACGAAGGCGCACCGATTGAAACGAGAGAGCTGGATATCAGCTTCTATCGCGACGACTTAAGCCTCATTTCGCGTGACCCTGTGGTCAACAAAAGCGAAAAGTTCGTAACGGAAGGAAAGAAAATCGTGCTTATCGACGACGTGCTGTACACGGGAAGAACGGCGCGCGCCGCAATGGAAGCGGTGATAAGCATGGGCAGACCGGCATGCGTTCAGCTTGCGGTGCTGTGCGACAGAGGTCATCGCGAACTTCCTATACGCGCCGACTACGTGGGTAAAAACCTGCCCACTTCACACAGCGAAATTGTTAAGGTCAACATTCCGCCGTACGACGACAAGCTGTCGGTCGAACTGTACGACCTGTAAAAAAGTAATCAACTTCCACGAAAGCGGAATTTGAAATAAACAAACCAAAGGAGAATTTTTTATGAAACTCGTTTATGGTGTACAAGACAAGCCGAGCTGGGGCAAAACAATCGTATTTGCTTTGCAGCAGCTGTTGGCAATCATGGCTGCAACCATTGCCGTGCCTATGATCGTAGGAAACGGAATGAGCACAACCGCAGCATTGTTCGGAGCAGGCGTAGGAACGCTCGTTTATCTGCTCTTCACCAAATTCCGCAGCCCCGTGTTCCTGGGCAGTTCGTTCGCATTCCTCGGATCGATGAGCGCGGCTTTCGCAGGCGGCATATCCATGCAGCTGGGATATCTCGGACTTATCCTCGGCGCGATCTTCGCAGGACTGGTATACGTCATCATCGCAATAGTAATCAAATTCGCAGGTGTAGAATGGCTTAACAAACTTATGCCTGCAGTCGTCATCGGACCGACCGTCGCAATCATCGGACTTTCGCTGGCAGGTAACGCGGTAGGCGACCTTTCCAAAGGCAGCGCGTTCAAAGACGTCGTTTCGGACGTTCTGGTCAACGGCGACAAAGTTTTCGACGCAGCAGGCAACGTAATCACCGAGACGAATTCGGTAATGCTCTGCTCGCCGTACGTAGCGCTTGTTTGCGGACTTGTAACTCTGTTCGTAACCATCGCTTGCTCGGTATACGGCAAGAAAATGCTAAAAATGATCCCGTTCATCATCGGTATCCTCGCAGGATACGCAGTAGCCGCAATCTTCACCGGAATCGGTATCGCAACCGGCAACGAAGCACTTCAGGTAATCAACTTCAGCCTGTTCAAGGACGCATTCAGCAAATGGTATCCCGACTTCACCTTCCTCACCGCTATCAAGGGCTTCGGCGAACTTAACGGCTCGTATATCGGAACCATCGCGGTTGCATATGTCCCCGTCGCGTTCGTAGTATTCGCTGAACACGTAGCCGACCACAAAAACCTCTCGACCATCATCGAACACGACCTGCTTGAAGACCCCGGTCTTAACAGAACTCTGCTCGGCGACGGCGTAGGTAGTATGGCAGGCGCAATCTTTGGCGGATGCCCCAACACCACTTACGGCGAATCGGTAGGTTGCGTAGCAATCTCCGGTAACGCATCGGTACGCACCATCTTCACGACCGCAATCATGGCAATCGTAATCTCGTTCATCTCTCCGTTCGCAACCTTCCTCGCAACCATACCTTCCTGCGTAATGGGCGGCGTGTGCATCACTCTGTACGGCTTCATCGCGGTATCCGGCTTGAAGATGATACAGCAGGTTGACCTCGGCGACGACAAAAACCTCTTTGTGGTATGCGTAATACTCATCGCAGGTGTCGGCGGAATGGTTCTCACCTTTGGTAAAGTAACCATTACCTCAGTAGCATGCGCGCTCATCCTCGGAATTCTTGTAAATCTGCTCGTTAACATTGGAAGCAAGAAGAAAGAAAACACCGAAACCGCCGCAACCGAAGAAGCAACCGTATCGGCAACGACAGAAGAAGAAAACAAATAACAAATCGTAAACAATTCATAAAGAAAAAGCCCGAATCGCTACCACGGTTCGGGCTTTTTCTTTATGCCGGAATAAAAATACCGCGCATTTTGCGGCTGAAACTTTACAAAACAGAGATAATATGCTATAATTACATTTATGAACATTACGCGCCTCGAACTTAATTATTTCCGCAACTATCTTTCGCAAAAGGTGGAATTCTGCCCCGGCGTAAACGTTTTTTCGGGCGACAACGCTCAGGGCAAAACCAATTTACTCGAAGCGGTATATTTTTCAAGCCTGGGTAAAAGCATGCGCACTCCGCGCGATAAGGAGCTTATTGCCTGGAATCATGCGCGCGGCAGAATAAAGGCTGAGGTGAATAAAAGAATAGGCACCAAAACGGTGGAGATAGTGCTGGACAACTCCGCAAATAAGCGTGTTGCGATAAACGGTATGCCTATAACCAGAATAGGCGAACTTATGGGCGTTATTACCACCGTTTTATTTTCGCCGGACGAAATAGCGATAATAAAAGATACTCCG
>USKH01000027.1 GCA_900555125.1 uncultured Clostridium sp. | reverse complement strand
TTTCCATTCCGTCAAAAGAGGTGATAAAACCCTCTTTGCCGGCTATTTCTTTCATTGTTTGGTAACCGCTGTTTACTCCGTTGTGCGTAAAGTGCGTTACGATGTCTATTGTTCCGGGTAAATAATTGCCGTTGTTTTTCAAAATTTCACGCGTGGCAATAATATTTTTAAGTCCCATATGGCTTGCGTTTTTACCCCAGGCAATAAGCGTGTCGTTCACATCGCCCGTGCAGTCGTAGGAAACGAGATCGAATTTGACCTTTTCGTTTTTCAGCCATTCGAAATTTTCCTGACGCATCATTCCGCTGTCGTTTAAAATAAACGCCGTCTTTCCGTTTTTTTGAATGACATATACTCTCGGATCGTGAGTTCCGTGCGTTGCCGGAAGCGACGCGACGCGGTAGCCTGCAATTTCATACCACTTGTAACGTTCAAGTTCGTGAAAGGCTATTCTTCCTCTGTCAATAGTGTCGTAGTCTCCGTGCGTGTGATAGAGATAATCGTCTTTTAAGTCGCCCGAGCCGTGAAAAGTGAGCGTGGGTATTTCGACTTCGGGAGCAAATCCCGCCTTGCGGTATAAGATATCATTGGGATAAAAATGATCTTCGTGAACATGCGTAATAAGCACGTCTTTCAGTTTGCCGAGGTCGAAATCGTATTTCAGAGAATGCATGTAAGTATCTGCATTGAAGTCGACAAGCAGCGTATCGTCGATGAGAAGTTGCGAACGAGTGCGGATGAATTTCCCTTTCTTTTCGCGAGCCTCGACGCATCTCGGGCATGAACAGAACAATGACGGTATTCCTTCCGCTGCCGCGGTACCCCAATATCTTATCTTCATGATTTTATCTCCTCTATGTGATTTTAATATATTGTACTTCTTTTATCCGATATAGTCAAATCGAATTTGTTTATTGTAATTTCAGTATTCGACGCTTTTCATATATAATCCGCATGCCGGTACAATGTCTTTTATTGACGTTCCGTCGCACGTGTCCAGAATTTTTTTTGTCTCCGACGGTACGATTTCGCCCTTACCGACTTTTATAAGTACGGCGACAAGACGGCGCACCATATTGTACAGAAAGCCGTTTGCCGAAGCGGTTATTTTGATAATTTCACCCTCTCTTTCGGCTTTCAGCTCATATAGCGTTCGAACGGTGCTTGTTACTTCGCTACCCGACGACATAAACGACGAAAAGTCGTGTTCGCCTGTCAGAAGCCCGGCTGCCTCGTTCATTTTGTCCACGTCGAGATTTGCCCACACGCGCATCGCACGGTTAAGAAAAATCGCACGGTCGGTTTTTCCCTCGTACAAAAGATATTCATATGTTTTTTTATGAGCGGAAAACCTTGCGTGAAAATCGTCGGCAACCGTTTCGGCGGAAAGCACTCGTATGTCGGCGGGCAAAAAATGATTTAATCCTTTGACGAAGTTGTACGAACGCGACTGATTTTCGAGACAGAAATGAGCTACCTGTCCCAGCGCGTGAACGCCGGCGTCTGTTCGTCCGCTGCCGTGAACGGTAACGACTTCGCCGGTAAGGCTATGAACGGCGTTTTCCAGCCGCTCCTGCACGGTGTCGAGTCCTTTTTGCTTTTGCCAGCCGTGATACGCCGTGCCTATATAGTCTACGACAATGCAAACGTTCATACAAACCACCTTATAGCCGAAAAATCGATAATTCCGGGAAACCAGTTGTAATTTACGACTAAAACGACAAAAAACACAGCCGCCATCAGAATAAGCATCAAAGCGTCCGTAAAGCGCATTTTCATCTTTTTGTAGCGTGTTCTGCCCTTGGCTCCGCGATAACAACGAGAATCCATTGCGTCGGCAAGATCGTCGGCGCGTTTGAACGCCGAAATAATAAGCGGTATTATCACGGGAATCATGGCCTTTGCGCGCCTGAACAGGTTGCCGGTGTCGAAATCGGCGCAACGAGATTTCTGCGCCGAAATTATTTTATCCGTTTCTTCTATAAAAGACGGTATAAGGCGCAGAGCTATCTGCATGATTATAGCAAGATAATGCACGGGTATTCCAATCATCGCAAGCGGCTTTAACAAGCTTTCGAGTGCGTCGGTAAGCTCGACCGGCGTTGTCGTATAGGTAAGCATGGTGGGTCCTAAAACGAGCAGAATAAGACGCGTACACAAAAAAGCCGCATTTATAACCGCTTCTTTATAAATTTTAATCACCCAGAACGCACACCACAGAGTGCCGTCCTTATTGTAGAAAAGCACGGTCATTATAAACGTGAACACGACCAGAAAAATTACCACTTTAAGGCTTTTAAGCACCTTGAGAAGCGGTACGCGCGACACAAAAACCACTATAAGAAGACCGAGCGCAATTGCTCCGAACATGATGAAATGCTTTACGAAAAACATCATCACGAGATACATTATCGAAATTAGCAGTTTTATTCTCGGATCGAGGCGATGTATCGGCGAAGATACGGGATAATATTGTCCGAGGGTTATTTCTCTCACAGAGTTACCCCCTTTGCCTTTGCGATTGAGGCAATAAGTTCGGCTTCGGAAATGACGTCGCCGTTTATCGGCAACCCTTTTGCCCTGAGCTTACGGGCAAGTCTTGTAACCGACGGCAATTCGACGCCTAATTTTTCCGCGGTGTCGCCGCTAAACAATTGCGAAGGCGTGAACACGCCGAGATTTTTGCCTTCTTTAAGCACGGCTACACGGCTACAATACTCGGCAACCTCGTCCATGTTGTGGGAAATTACGACTACTATTTTTACCGTGGTACGCAAAGAATTTATGAGGTTGAGTATGTCTTTTTTTCCGGTGGGATCCAATCCCGCGGTGGGCTCGTCCAGAACCAGTATGGACGGATTCATGGCAATTACACCCGCAAGAGCCACTCTTCTCATCTGACCGCCGGAAAGCTCGAAAGGCGAACGGTTTTTTATGTCGTCATAATCCAATCCGACAAGCGTAATTGCCGTTTTAACTCGCTCGGCGATTTCTTCCTGTTGCAATCCGAGATTTTTAGGTCCGAAGCCGACGTCCTCGCAAACGGTATCGGCAAAAAGCTGATATTCGGGGTACTGAAAAACCATACCCACTTTTGCCCTAAGAGCTTTTTTATCGTATTTTTTGCTTAAATCAACGCCGTCTACGATAACCGTACCGCTTTGCACCGGAACAAGTCCGTTAAAATGCGTAACAAGCGTGCTTTTGCCGCTGCCGGTGTGTCCTATTATTCCGAAAAAATCGCCGTCTTCTATTTCAAACGACACGTTTTCGAGCGCCCGTTTGGAAAACGCTGCCTTGGGGTCGTAAACGTACGACAAATTCTTGATTTCTATCGACATAACGCCTCCACAAGTTCGTCTTCGTTTTCTATTTCCGGCAAATCGAGTTTATCTTTAAGAGCGTCGCGCACGCGGACGTACAATGGCGGAATAAGTCCCGCACCGAGCAGCTTGTCCGACTGCGAAAAAACCTCTTCGGGTTTTCCCTGCATGACCAATTTTCCGCCGTTTAACACTATTATTCTGTCGGCGGACTGCGCCTCTTCCATAAAATGAGTTACGGTGATAACCGTCATATTGCTTTCTTTTCTCAGTCTGTCCACGACGCGCATGATTTCGTCTCGCCCGGGCGGGTCGAGCATCGCGGTGGACTCGTCCAATATAAGCACTCGCGGTTTTATTGCAAGTACGCCGGCAATGGCAATACGCTGTTTTTGTCCGCCGGACAGTTTGAACGGCTCGCGTTTACGGTATTCTTCCATGCCCACGCTTTTCAGGGCATAATCCACACGTTCGCCTATTTCCTCGCGTTTTAATCCGAGATTTTCCGGACCGAACGCCACGTCGTCTTCGATTATCGTGGCCACCATCTGATTGTCGGGATTCTGGAAAACGACGCCCACCGTTTTGCGCACATCGTAAATTTTATCGTCGTCGCGAGTATTGATTCCGTCCACGATTACGTCGCCGGAAACAGGTTCCAAAAGTCCGTTCATAAGTTTTGCAAGCGTGCTTTTCCCGCTACCGTTGTGACCGACTATCGCAATAAACTCCCCTTCTTCGACAGAAAGCGAAAGATTTGAAATCGCATATTTATTTTTGGCACCGCCGTAACGAAACGAGACGGATTTTAATTCTATTATGCTCATATCCAATATTATACGGTTTTTACGGCAAATAATCAAGCATTTATCTTTGTTTTTGCAAAAAGTTGCCCAACTTACTTGATTAAATCGTACGCTCGTGATATAATTATTTTACGGATAGTTTTAAAATCTACCAAAAGAGGAAACTTATGTCTAAAATCATCGCAATCGCAAACCAGAAAGGCGGCGTGGGTAAAACAACCACTTGCGTCAATCTCGCAGCTTATCTCGCAATCATGGGCAAGCGCGTTCTTGCCGTCGACATCGACCCGCAGGGCAACTGCAGCAGCGGACTCGGCATCGAAAAAAATACGCTTAAATATTCGGTTTACAGCGTTCTGTCGGGTGAGGTCCGTCCGCAGCAGGCTATTCTGCCCACTAAAGTCAAAGGACTGGATATTCTGCCCGCAAACATCGACCTTGCCGGTGCGGAAGTCGAACTCGTGTCCGTTCCCGAACGCGAAAAAGTGCTTAAAAAGACGCTTTCTCCCCTTCGCAACGTGTACGATTACATAATCATCGACTGCCCGCCTTCGCTTGCTCTTCTCACGGTAAACGCGCTTACGCTTGCCGACTCCATTCTCATACCTATTCAGGGCGAATTTTACGCTCTCGAAGGACTCAGCCAGCTGATGAACACGATAAAGCTTGCCAAGCGTCATCTCAATCAGTCGCTGTCGGTTGAAGGAGTTGTGCTTACCATGTACGATTCGCGCTCGCGCCTCGTGCAGAACGTAACCGACGAAATAGCAAAGTTTTTCGGAAACAAGGTTTTTGCGACCAAGATTCCAAGAAACGTGCGGCTCGGAGAAGCCCCCAGCTACGGTCTTCCCATCATGTTGTTCGACCCGAAATGTTCGGGTTCGGTTGCTTACAAAAATCTCGCCGAAGAATTTCTCATGCGAAACGGCGACAAGGGCGTTCCCGTAAAGGATCTCGCCGCGCTTAAATACAGAGGTCGTTAAACAAAGATGCCAAACGGCGGTAAAGAAAAAAATAAACCCAAGCTGTTGCTCTCGATGAGCTATCACTCCCCTCGCTGGGGAACGCTTAAACCCGGTCACAGACACTGCCACGACTTTTGCGAAATTATGTTTGTAAAGGACGGAAGCGGCAAAGTTATTTTCGACGACGGCGAGGAAAAATTCAAAAAAGGCGACGTCGTGGTTTACAACCCCGGCACCATGCACAGCGAATGCTTTGACGAGCAGCCGGTTGCCACGATAGTTTTTATCGGAATATCCAATCTGGCGATTGATGGGTTGGAACCGGGTTGTCTTTGCAAGGGCAAACACGCGGTTTTATCGTCCGAAACTCATTACGACGCACTGTTTTTCTATCTCGATCAGCTGTTTTCGGAAAAAGATCAACACACCGTTCAGGGTGTCGCGATATACAAAGAACTGCTTAATATCATCATTGCAAACATTTTACGTTTATCCGAAGACGCTACGCGTGCGGTGGAAAGTCGCAAAACGTACACCGAAGTTAAAAAATATCTGGACGATAACTACACCTCCATCGATTCGGTGGATGAACTTTGCAAAAATCTGTATATAAACAAGTACTACTTAACGCATCTGTTCAGCGCGCGTTACGGCGTTTCTCCTCTTCAGTACCTGATACGAAAAAGAATTTCTCTTTCCAAGCACCTTTTGGTAAACACCGATCAGAAAGTGGACGAAATCGCGCTTGCGTGCGGCTACGACGACGTTGCGTACTTTTGCAGAATATTCAAAAAACAAGAGGGCATCACCCCTCTTCAATTCAGGAAAATTCATCGTTCGGAATAATAATTTAAAAGACAAAACCGCCGTTAAGCAACTATTACTTTATTTAGACGCACAGGTACTCAGTCGCCTATACAACGGTTTTTTTATTACCGCTGGGCGAACTCAATTTTTATAAAATTCACTTACCTGCGCATGGGCGCTAATCGTGTTCCGCTTTTTTAACTTTGGGAGTTTTCCCTTTGAAGTATGTGTAAAGGAAGCCGCTTGCTGACACTACCTGTAATATTCCAGCGGCCAAAAACAAATAATTATCGTTTTTGATAATGAACGCAACACAGGAGAAAAACGACGCCAAGTAGAATAGGACTGATGTAACAAGGTATAATGTATTGCGATTTTTTCGCTCATTTTTTAATTTGGATTTTACTTCTTTTACCATTGATGATATATTAATCAAACCGACCTGGGAAGAATTAAAGGAAGAAGACAAAGATAAATTTCTGATTGAGATCGATCCGGGAATTTCTTTCGGAACAGGAAAACATGAAACGACACAGCTTTGCATCCGGCAGTTACAGAAATATGTGGAAGGAAAACATCCGAAAGTACTGGATGTGGGATGTGGCAGTGGAATTTTATCGATTGTGGCATTAAAACTCGGCGCAAGAGAAGTCGTGGGAACGGATCTGGATGCAGACTGCATGACTTCTACAAGGGATAATATGCAGGTAAACCATCTCGATTTGTCTCTGGGAACCTTTTATGTGGGAAATCTGATTGATGATGAAGAACTTCAGGAAAAGGTTGGGACAGAGGAATATGAGATTGTTGTGGCAAATATTTTAGCACCAGTTATCATTGCCATGGCACCGGTCATTCCGGCCAGATTAAAACAGGGTGGTTATTTTATCACTTCCGGCATCATTGATTTTAAGGAAAACGAAGTAAAAGAAGCGATAGAAGCAGCAGGACTTACTGTAGTGGAAATCAATCATCAGGGTGAGTGGGTAAATATTACCGCACAGAAACAGTAGGAGCAGGGTATGTACCAGTTTTTTGTGGAAGATGAACAGGTGCAGCAGGATCGGATCTGCATTGTGGGCGGTGATGTCAATCATATCGGTCATGTGCTGCGCATGAAGACAGGGGAGAAAATCCGCATCAGCGATCAGAGCGGCAGATCGTATTTTTGCCGTATTCTGGAAATTACAGAGGAAGAGGTCTGGGCACAGATAGAGGATACCGATGAAATGGGGACAGAGTTTTCCCATAAGGTGTATCTTTTTCAGGGCCTTCCTAAAAGTGATAAGATGGAACTGATCATACAAAAGACCGTGGAACTTGGTGTCTATACCGTCATACCGGTTGCCATGAAAAACTGTGTGGTAAAGCTGGATGAAAAGAAGGCACAGAGCAAATGTAAGCGGTGGCAGGCAATTGCAGAGAGTGCGGCAAAACAGTCGAAGCGGACCGTGATTCCGAAGATTCAGATGCCACTTTCCTGGAAACAGGCATTGGAAGAGGCAAAGGAGCTGGACGTTGTCCTGGTTCCGTATGAGAATGAAAGAGGCATGGAAGCAACAAGAGAGATCTTTCGCTCGATTCCGGAAGGGGCGTCCATCGGAGTAATGATCGGTCCGGAGGGCGGATTTTCCCCGGAAGAGATTGCGCAGCTGGATAAAGACATGCATCGGATCTCTCTTGGCAGACGTATTTTGCGCACAGAAACAGCAGGAATGGCAACACTTTCCATGCTGATATACGAATTGGATATATAAGAAGGGTAAAAATGGAAGCATATTTGGATAATTCGGCAACGACAAGATGTTGTGAGGAAGCGGCACAGCTGGTGGTAAAATTACTGACGGAGGATTATGGAAATCCATCTTCCCTGCACAACAAAGGCGTGATCGCCGAAAATTATATGAACGATGCAAGAAAAAAAATTGCAAAGACATTAAAGGTACAGGAAAAAGAAATCTGTTTTACGTCAGGTGGTACTGAGTCCAATAATCTTGCAATTATCGGTGTGGCAGAGGCAAACAAGCGAAGTGGAAAACATGTGATAACGACGTCTATTGAACATCCGTCCGTGTCGGCAACGATGGCATATCTGGAGGAACACGGATATGAAGTCACATATCTTCCGGTAGATGCTTATGGTGTGATTTCTCTGGACGATCTGAAAGCGGCAATCCGGCCGGATACCATTCTGGTTTCCCTCATGCAGGTAAATAATGAAATCGGAGCGGTGGAGCCGATCGCGGAAGCGGGGGCACTGATCAAACAGTGTAATCCACAGACGCTTTTTCATGTGGATGCCATTCAGTCCTATGGAAAAATGAGAATTTATCCGGCAAAAATGCATGTAGACCTTCTCTCGGTCAGCGGACATAAGATTCATGGACCGAAAGGAAGCGGATTTTTATATATCAAAGACAAGACGAAAATTCATCCGCTGTTAAACGGAGGCGGACAGCAGAGGGGAATGCGTTCCGGCACGGAAAATGTTCCGGCAATCGCAGGACTTGGCGTAGCAGCGGAACGTATTTATACTGGTTTTGAGGAAAAAATCGACCGGATGTATACCTTGCGGGAGCATTTTATTGAGGAAGTGACAAAAATTCCGAGTGTACACGTCAACGGTCATACCGATCGCAGCAATGCACCGCATATTGTCAGTGTCAGCACGGAAGGTGTGCGCGCGGAAGTATTGCTTCATGCATTAGAGGATAAAGAGATCTATGTGTCAGCGGGAAGTGCATGTTCTTCCAACAAGCCTTCCGTCAGTCATACGCTAAAAAGTATTGGCTTAAAGCCAGAGCTTTTGGATGCAACCATCCGGTTCAGCTTTTGCGTGGAGACAACGGAAGAAGAGATTGATTATGCAGTAAAAGAGATGGCGGCATTGGTTCCGATGCTGCAGAAATATACAAGACATTAGAAAAAGGAGAGCAGTATGTATAAATCATTTTTGATTAAATATGCGGAAATTGCCATTAAGGGAAAGAACCGTTATCTGTTTGAGGATGCACTGGTACAGAATATCAGATATCATCTTAAGCGTGTAGAGGGAACCTTCCATGTACGCAAGGAAAACGGACGTATCTATGTGGATACGGAAGGAGAATACGATTATGATGAAACTGTAGAAACATTACAGAGGATTTTTGGAATCGTAGGAATCTGTCCGGTAGTATTGGTCGAAGATGAAGGATTTGATGCCCTGGCAAAAGTAGTATGTGACTATGTGGATCGCACATATCCGGACAAAAATTTTACATTTAAGGTGGATGCGCGCCGTGCCAGAAAGAATTATCCGATGACTTCGATGGAGATCAATGCAGCTGTTGGGGAAAAGATTCTTGAAGCATTTCCGGAAACCAGCGTTGACGTACATCATCCGGAGGTGATGATTCATATCGAGATCCGCCCGATGATCAATATTTATTCCACAGAGATCCCGGGACCGGGAGGCATGCCGCTTGGCACAGCAGGTCGTGCAATGCTTCTTTTATCCGGCGGAATCGATTCACCGGTTGCCGGATATATGGTATCTAAACGAGGGGTAACACTTGAAGCGACCTATTTTCATGCACCGCCATACACCAGTGAGCGTGCAAAACAGAAAGTGATTGACCTGGCAAAGAAAGTTGCAAGATATTCCGGACAGATCAAGCTTCATGTGGTGAACTTTACCGATATCCAGCTTTATATTTATGAGAAATGTCCGCATGAGGAACTGACCATCATCATGCGCCGCTATATGATGAAAATTGCAGAGCATTTTGCCGAAGAGGGAAAATGTCTGGGTATGATTACTGGAGAGAGTATCGGGCAGGTGGCAAGCCAGACCATGCAGTCCCTTGCTGTGACCAATGAAGTGTGTCATATGCCGGTATACCGTCCGCTCATTGCCATGGACAAGCAGGATATTGTATCAATCGCAGAAAAAATTGACACATACGAGACGTCCATTCTTCCGTATGAGGATTGTTGTACGATTTTCGTGGCAAAGCATCCGGTCACAAAGCCGAATATCGAGGTTATCCGCCGTTCTGAGGAGAATCTGGCAGAGAAGATCGATGAACTTATGCAGACAGCGTTAGATACAGCAGAGATCATTGAAGTGAAATAGAAAAAGCGAAATAAAAAGGGGGCAGCCCTTCGAAAAGA
>USKH01000026.1 GCA_900555125.1 uncultured Clostridium sp. | reverse complement strand
AACCGGCATCAATTACAATATCGGCAGCATTTCAGTATTCCATAAAAAATATCCCGATCAGCCCATAATAGGCTCGGAAAACAACAGCGCCGTCACTACGCGCGGTTGCTATAAAACCGACAACGACAAGCATGAACTTGCCGGTTACGACGATGAAACGGTGCCGTGGGGTCAGACTGTGCGCGAAACATGGGATTTTGTGCGCAAAAACGATTATTTCGGCGGAATTTTCATCTGGACGGGCTTCGATTACCGCGGCGAACCCACCCCGTACGAGTGGCCCAGCGTGTCCTCGCAATTCGGTATACTCGACACCTGCGGTTTCAAAAAAGACTCGTTCTATTTCAATAAAGCGTGCTTTACCGATAAGCCAACTATTCACGTAATGCCGCACTGGAATTGGCAGGGCGGACAGACTGTTAAAGTTGCCGCCCCCACCAACTGCGAAGAGGCAGAACTTATATTAAACGGCGTCAGCCTTGGAAAAAAACCGTGCGATTGCATCCGTACTCCCGTATGGGAAGTAAAATTTCAGCCGGGAACGCTGGAAGTTGCAGGTTATATAAACGGCAAAAAAGTTGCTTCCGACAGCGTGACAACTGCCGGCGAGCCTGTTAAAATAATTGCCCAAGTCGATAAAACGACTCTTATAGCCGACGACTGCGACGCTGCTGTCGTAAACGTGTCGCTTGCGGACGAAAACGGAGTATTTGTTCCCGAAAGCGCGCAAGAGATAACCTTCGAGGCAATCGGAGATATTTACGTTCGCGGAGTGGGTAACGGCGATCCCAACAGTCACGAGCAAGACTCGGCAAACTACCGCAAGCTTTATAAAGGCAGATGCCAGGCGATAATATCCGCAAAATGCGGCGGCAAAAGCGGAACGCTTATCGTAAAAGCCGACGGCGTCGAAAGCGCAAAAACAGAATACACGCTTATTGTTTCGGACGAAAAAGTAATTCGCGGTGCAAGTGCGGGCTGTATTTCCGAAATGACGATGTCGGCGATAACGCTCGAAAAACCCGATCCGCTTGTAAAAATCGCGGACAACGACATGAATTCGTTTACGCCGGTAAGTTGCATCGGCAGCCATCAGAACGACTTCCACAACGGTTGGAGAGTTTACCGTTTTCACGCCAAATTGCCCGAAAACTGCAAATACGGGTTTAGTTTTCTCAATTTCGTGTCCGATCACACCGAAGTGTACGTGGACGGTAAACAGGTTTTTGCCACCGACGAAAAATTCGGGTGTTTTTACGGCGGCGTACAAAGAGTTTCCTTTTCGTTCGAGGCGCAGCCCAATGACAACGCCGAATTCCGTATTCTTCTGCATGAAACCGACGCAGGCTACGGCGGCATGCGTGACGGCGTGGACATTATAACTATCGGAAAAGACTAAATCGTTAAGCGAAACGTGGAAAAACGCACAAATCATTAAATAAAACGAACAAATCGTTAAATATTTAATATTGCAAAATCGCCCGCAACGTGATATAATCTAATATGCAGACAAGGAGAAAACATGCTCGGAAAAATAATCTGCGATCTCGCTCCGAAAAAAAACAATCCCCGTAACAGCGAAGGCGCGTTCATCGAACTGAAAAGCGGCAGAATAATGTTTGCCTACACGCACTATCTCGGTGACGACGGCGACGACGGAGCTCCGGCGGAAATACGCGTGTTTTACCTTTCTTCGGACGGCGAAACGGTCGGAAAAGAACATAAAATAGAAGGACTCGTGCCGGATAACGTCGATTTTCAAAACTTGATGTCGGTTTCTCTCGTGCGCACCCGTAGCGGCAGAATAGCGATGATTTATCTTGTCAAGCACCGCTCGTACAACTGCACGCCGTATATCGTTTTTTCGGACGACGAAGGCGCGTCGTGGAGTTGCCCCAAGCGCATAATAGAAGAGAACGGATATTTCGTGCTTAACAACGACCGCGTGATAACGCTTAAAGACGGACGGCTTTTGCTTGCCGTGGCGCATACGCCCTTTGAGTTAAGTCCGGAAGCGGACGGAACGACGTGGAAAAAAGGCGTTAAAGGTCTGCCCGCCGACGTGTGGGTGTACGCGTCATCGGACGAGGGCGATTCGTGGAGCAAAATATCCGAAGTGCCATATATCTATTCCGACCGGCAGTATTTCACCTGTGGTTGGCAGGAACCGGGACTTATACAATTAAACGACGGAACGGTACGCATGCTTATCCGCACCGAACTGGGCAGAATTTACGACTGCTTTTCGTCGGACGGCGGGAAAAGCTGGACGACGCCCGCGCCATGCGAATTTACCGCGCCTATATCCCCGATATGTATGAAAAGGCTGTCCTCGGGAAAAACGGTGTACGTGTGGAACCCGGTGCCGCTTTATAACGGCAAAAGTCAGGACGTGGACGGAGTGTGGACGGGCTCAAGAAATCCGCTTGCGATAGCCGCGCTTTCGGACGGCGAAAGACTGCGGAAAATATCCGAAGTCGATCGCGACGAAAAAAGAGGAT
Source organism: uncultured Clostridium sp. (assembly GCA_900555125.1). GTDB lineage: Bacteria > Bacillota > Clostridia > Christensenellales > Pumilibacteraceae > Neoclostridium. Next base: position 7,798 of record USKH01000026.1, on the reverse strand, counting down.
TCGCATACACAGCCATTTACGAACTCGGTAGCGGATCGCTTCTTCTGGGCTATTGCGCGGGAGGAGTGGAAGACAAGGGTATGCTCAATCGTCTGCGCATAAGAAAAATAAGTAAAAACGAAGTAGAACTGTTGTAAAAAGCGTTTTACGTCAAAATTAATATAAAAAGGAGCAATATTATGGTAAAAACTACACCCGCAATGGGATGGAACACCTGGAATACTTTCACCGGCGACATAAACGAAGAACTTGTGCTTCGTTCTGCCGACGTTATGGTGGAAAGCGGACTTAAAGATGCCGGCTACGAGTATATCGTGATCGACGATTGCTGGAGTATGCACGAGCGCGACGAAAACGGCAGACTGCAAGCCGATCCCGAAAAGTTTCCGCACGGAATGAAATACGTAGCCGACTATATTCATTCCAAAGGACTTAAATTCGGCATGTATTCATGCGCCGGCTCGATAACCTGCGCGTCCTACCCCGCGTCGTACGAACACGAATTTATCGACGCGAAAACTTTTGCGGAATGGGGCGTGGACTATCTCAAATACGACTACTGCTTTCATTCGATAGGCACTCCCGGACACCTTCTCTATAAAAGAATGGGCATTGCGCTTGCCAACAGCGGAAGAGATATTCTTTTCTCGGCATGCTCGTGGGGCGCAGACGACACCAGAGTGTGGATTAAGGAAACGGGCGCAAACAGCTGGCGTTCCACCGGCGACATTTTCGATAAATGGGAGTCGGTTAAGGACATAATCAGATATCAGACCAAGTATATGGAATACAACGGTCAGGGCTGCTTCAACGACATCGACATGCTCATCGTCGGAATGAACGGAAACGGCAACATCGGCAAAACCAACGGTTGCAGTTACGGCGAATATTTCACTCATTTCGCGTTCTGGTGCATGTTCGGATCGCCTTTGATGCTGGGCAACGATATCCGCAATATGAGCGAAGAAACGCGCAAAATCGTCATGAACAAGGCTCTTATCCGCATAAATCAGGACAAAAAGTGCTGCCAGCCGTTCTTTATCCGCAAAATGGAAAAGAACATGAAGCGCTCCAACGATAACGACGTGTACTATTCCGATTATCCCGAAAACGAAATACTTATGGCTCGTTACCTCGACGACGGAAATATCGCAATCGGCATGTTCAACCTCGGCGACTCGGCAACAAACAAATGGAACGGTACTTTCCTCACCGAATCGGTGGGCGTTCCCGAATCGAGCGGAAAGAAATTACGCTTAACCGACGCGGAAACCGGCGAAGTCATCACCTCGTCCAACGGCGTGGTCGAGCCGCGCAACGTCGAACCGCACTGCAGCGCGGTATATATTGCGGAAGTCATAGATAAATAATGTCGAAATGCGTATGCTGCGGAAGAGAAACCACCGCTTTCGAACAAAATCTGACGAGAAAGTTGATAAATCGCTCAGCCGATAAATTCTTCTGCAAAACCTGCCTTGCCGAAAAGTTTTCCTGTACGGAAAAGGATCTTGACGACATGGCGGAAAAATTCAAAAAACAAGGGTGTATGTTGTTCACATAACGAAGAACGCACGGTCGTGTATTTCGGTCGTGCGTTTTCGTATAACCGGCATAATAATTAAGGCTGTCGGGCTATCGGAATTTTTACAGATAATTTGCAAAAAATCGATTGACAATATGGTTTTGCGGTGCTATACTATAACCGACCTATATGGTAGGTTAATGGAGAAACGCTTATGCATGAAAACCGAAAAGTTATCGCAAGCGAAAACCGAAGAAGCGGTCGATGTCGCATGAAAAATTGAAATTAAACTATAAAAAGCAAAAATTCAATTAAATCCGATGCGCATTGGCGCAAAAATCAAGGAGATAAAATTATGTCTAATTATTATACTTCTGCCGATCAGCTTATCGGCAGCACCCCGCTTCTCGAACTTACTCATCTGGAAAACAAATTGGGCTTAAAAGCGAAAATTCTGGCAAAGCTCGAATACTTCAATCCCGCCGGTTCGGTAAAAGACCGTATAGCAAAATATATGATAGAAGACGCCGAAAAGCAGGGTAAATTAAAGCCCGGCTCGGTAATAGTGGAACCCACTTCCGGCAACACCGGAATAGGTCTTGCCGCAGTAGGTACGGCAAAAGGCTACCGTGTTATTCTCACTATGCCCGAAACTATGTCGATAGAACGCAGAAAGCTTATTAAAGGCTACGGAGCGGAAATCGAACTCAGCGAAGGCGCAAAGGGCATGAAAGGTGCCATAGCAAAGGCAGAGGAAATAGCTTCTTCCACTCCGAACGCGATAATTCTCGGTCAGTTCGTCAATCCGGCAAATCCGCTGGCGCATTACGAAACCACCGGTCCCGAAATATACGCCGATACCGACGGCAACGTCGATTACCTCGTAGCGGGCGTCGGAACGGGCGGAACGCTTTCGGGAACGGGCAAGTTCCTTAAAGAAAAAATCAAAAACGTAAAGGTAGTGGCGGTTGAACCGGCAACTTCGCCGGTACTGAGCAAGGGAGTTTCCGGTGCGCATAAAATTCAGGGCATAGGAGCGGGCTTTGTTCCCGATACGCTGGACACAAGCGTTTACGACGAGATTATCGCCGTGGAAAACGAAGACGCTTTTGCTTTCGGAAAACTCATCGGAAAGTCCGAAGGCGTACTTGTGGGCATTTCGTCGGGAGCCGCGCTTAAAGCCGCCGTCGATATTGCAAAAAGAGAGGACGCCGCAGGTAAAACCATAGTGGTTATTTTCCCCGACAGCGGCGACAGATATTTGTCCACGCCCCTGTTCGAGGAATAATTCCGTGGTACAAAATTACGCTTTAAGATAAATCTCAACCGATATTCTTTGATAGTTATGCATCGCTTTTAAAAGGAAAAACGGCGTTTCGGGACTGTTTCCGACGCCGTTTTTTCTTATGCCGGAAAGGGCTTTGACAGCAGACTTTCGGTTTGCATAAAATTTGTAAAACCGTTATAAGAAAAAACGGTTTTATTTTTCCGCTGAAAAAACAAAACCGTAAATTTTTCCGGATATCGAAAAAATATACCCGAAAATGCAAAAAATAAAGCCAAAAACGGACAAAGTCGAAAAATATCGAAGTATATTTTTAAAAGCTGTAAATGTAAAAAAACGATTGTGAAAAATTATGAAAAAGTATTGACAATCGTGTGATTATCGGATATAATAGCTACAAGGCATTAGCCGTAACAGTTAAATAAACCATAATCAGGAGGTATTTGATGAAAAAGAAACTGGCAATGTTGTTGGCATTGGTGCTGGCATTCGGAGGAACGAGCGCAGCTCTTCTTACGTCGTGCAAGCCTACCGACAATCCCGGCACAAACGAGCAGGAAAGCGAATATAAAGTTCGTTTCCTGAAAGAAGACGGAACTCTTATAGAAGAGAAGACCGTCAAGCACGGAGAAAAGGTAGAAGCAGTCACCGCGCCGGCAAAAGAAGGCTACACCGCAGAATGGGTAGACAAAGACGGCAACGTGGCAGACCTTGAAAAGGCAGTCACGGCAGACGCAGAGTACAAAGTTCGTTACACTGCAAAAACCGACGTTGCGTACAAAGTAGAGTACTATTTTGAAAACGTCGAAGGAGCATACGAGCTTGCCGCAGCAGAGACCAAGAATCTGACGGGAACGACGGGCGCGACCGTAACCGCACCCGAAGTGACCAAAGAGCATTACACGCTCAACACCGAAGCCGAGGGCTATCTTGCGAGCGGCGAAGTAAAGGGCGACGGAAGCCTTGTGCTTAAAATGTATTACAAGCTGGACAGAGTAACCGTAACCTTTATGGCAAACGGAGAAACTCTGGACACCAAGCAGGTAATCTACGGCGGTAAAGCAACCGCAACCGACAAAGCCGTACCCGCAAAGGACCAGACGGACGAGGAAGAATACGCTTTTAAACACTGGTCGGCAACCGAAAACGGCGCACCGTACAACTGGAATCTCGAAGTAACCGGCGCAATCACTCTTTACGCCGTATACGAAGAAACCGACAGAACCTATTATGTAACCGGAACGCTCGCAGACGGAGCACTCTGGTATCTTGCAAAAGACGCAGAAGGATCTGCCGCGTGGGTTGAAGACGAAAAGTATTCGAACGGCGCAATCGGACTTAAATACAACGAAAACTTCGTGTTCGCACTGTATATGGCACCCGAAATGGAAGGAACTCCCGTCGTAAAGGCAATCAAGCTTGACGACAAGGGCGCAACCGTAAGCGAAGAAGAACTCACCGCAAACGAAGGATTCTATACGGTTCAGCTTGACAAGAACGTCCGCATCGAAGTAAGCGGAATCAAAGTCAAGACCTATGAACTTCAGCTTAACGCATCTTTGGCAAAATACGAGCAGGATTGGGCATATAAAACCAATACCGAAGACGTAATACTGGCTGTTACCGACGAAAACGGCGAAACCACCTATCACGAAAAAGCGCTCACCTCTAAAATCGCACTGCCCGCAGGCGTTTACAGCGCATCGCTCGTTGTTTCCGACGGAAACGGCGGTTACACCACTCTTGCCGAAATCGAAGAATTCGAAGTAAGCGCGGACGCACTTACCGAAGGCAAGTTTGTCGTTCCCGGCGAATACGTAATGTACGACGGATCGTATGCAATCGAAGGAGCAATCGGAGATTGGGTAAGCAAAGGCGGCAAAGTTTATTCCACCGGCGACGCAACCGGTTCGCCCACAGTAGCTTTCAAAGATTTCGCACCCGGCAAGGCGGATTTCGTGGCTATGGCAAGCTATAAGCTCGATACCGCCCAGCAGAATCTCGAATCTGACCCCACCCTCGGCTTTGTTTTCAACGACGGAGACAAGCAAGTATTCCCCGCGCTCAACCGTAACGGAATGCGCCTCAGAGCAGGTTTCGGAACAACCAGCGCCAACAAAGACGTTGGAGGACTGTTCCCCAAATATGCACTTGGAAACGGCGCCGATCACTACGACAAGCTCACCGAAATAGTAGTGAAAAAAGACGGAGCGATGTATTTCTTCGTTACCGCCGAAAGAACGGATAACACCGCAATCGCAAAAGTAACCGGCAAGCTCATCGCAGTTGTCACCAAAGACGCGATATACACTTGCAACGGAACAACTTATGTAGCAAGCAGCGCAACTACTTCGATGTTCGATGAGGGCATTTCCAGAGTCAAGATGACTTTCCAGATGTCCAAGTCCTGCTACGGCACCATTTACGGCTATGCGTACAGCACCGACGCAGCCGTAATCGACTCGTATCTGACTAACGTCGATCTTAAAGCAACCGTAACCGTAGACGGAGAAGAGAAGGGAACTTACGATCTTGTCCGCGGCAGCGAAAGCAATCTTTACGAAAACAACATAGCAATCCAACTGCCCGCAGGCAAGATTGCAAAAACCGTAACCGTAAACGGAGAAGCGGCACCCTATGAAGTAACCGACGACGGAATTGTGGTTGCCGTCAATGCCGGATTTACCGGAGCATATGCTATTGCCGTTACCACCGAAGACGGCGCATACGTCAAACTCACCGGATACGTAATGTATGACAGCGAAGGCGTACTCGCGGCAAAAGTTACCGACGGAAAGACTGTTGCGTACACCGACGCAAACGGTAAATTCGAACTTCGCGCTCTCGCGTCCGAAGCATACTCTATTACCGTTCAGGTAAAGGGTTACAAGCAGGAAACTGTCAACGTAACCGATATTACCAAGGAAATCGAAATAAATCTTTCTCAGCTTATGATGGGCGGCACCGCAATGCTTAAAGAAGTAGAATACGGCACGAGTTACACTGATATACTTCCTATGACTTCAGGCGGAAAAGAACTTATGTACGAGCAGGGATTTGACGCAAACGGCAACGAAACCTATACTTCGGTTGCTTCCAGCGAGTTCCGTCATCCGATCATGTTCCGCAACATCGCTTCGAATAAGTTCATCGTAAAAGGCTCCATCAAGTACAACACCATTGCAGATAAATGGATTCGTATCGGATTTATTGCCCGCGACGAAAACGGAACGATAGGCTCTTTGATGTACTACGGCAATTCCGGTCTGAACTACATTTCGTCCACTACAGCTGCTGGTTGGGCGGTTATAAACGGTATCGAAAATCTTTCCAAAGGCTCCAACGGCGACGAAAACGGATGGAAGACCGGCAAGTGGGAAGTAGCAATGGCTTACGATAACGGAAAAGCAGATTTGTATCTGCGCAACACTCTGTACTTCGGTACCGACAAGTGGTATCATCTGTACAGCGGCAATATGATCACCAGCACCGGCGACGTTCTTACCGGACCTGTGGTTGTAGGTATGTATGAAACTCAGAACAAGAACTCTTCGTTTGTGATGAGCGACTTCTTTGCAAGCACCGCAGACAACTTTGACAATCTTATCGAATTTGCAAACACCGACGCCCTTGACGTTCACACCGTAGAAAACGGCGTAGTAACCGTAAAGGCAAAGGAAGGCTACGAAATCACAGATATCAAGCTCGGAGCAAATTCGTACTTCGCACAGGCAACCAACGACAACGGAACTTATTCGTTCACGCTTCCCACAATATGGATGGTTGACGGAAAGCAGACCGTAAGCGTTACTGCCATTGAAAAGAGCAGCATGGTGAAGGTCGGAGGAAAAGTAACCCTCGGCGCAGCATGGACTAATGCTTACAACACCGAAAACATCACTCTCAACATAAAGAACGATGAAAACGAGTTCAACGTAAACGCAGGTGCGGACGGAACATGGAGTCAGGACCTTCCGAAAGGAACGTACACCGTAACCTTCACCAACGGAGCGCTTGCCGACACCGCAACTCTCGAAGTAACCGGTGAAGCAAACGATAAGAACTTTGTTCTCGAAACCAAGACCAAGGGATTCTTCAAAAATCTCCGCGGCGGAAACTTTAATATCGACCTCGAAAAAGACGAGCTTACCTTTATTGCTCGCGGAAGAGGCGACGGCGTGGGAGCAACCGATTGGTCTATCGGAAACAGAACGTTTACTCCCGCAACGCAGAAAGTCGAACTTTACTACACTCTTAAAGGAAACACCACCGAAGTGGCTTATCCGTTCTGGGGCATTGTAGTAAAAGAAAAGAATTCCGAAAAAACCGGAAGATTCCTGTTCTGCTCCGGCAATGCTGGCGACATAATCAGCTTCCAGACTATCCACGACTTTGATTCTCGTCTTGACGCCAAGAACTCAGACGGCGGAAATATGCTTTGGGGAGATCCCTGGTTCCGCGGTTATGCCGATCCGGTAGACGGAAACGCACAGTGGGATAAAGGCAGCACTTATCACGAAGACGCAAACTACAACTTGCAGTTTAAGTGGGTGATCGACGGATACAAGGCTTCCTGCTGGATTAAGGGCACTGCAGTTGCACACGGTCCTTACGGCAGAAAAGAATTCAACGAAAGCGATTGGGTTCTCAAACTCGATAACCTCGATATCAAGGCTGCATACGAGGCAAACGCCAACATGGCAGATTCGCTTAAAGATTTGTATGACGCAAACAATCAGTGCTACTTCGGTATCACCTTGCGCCAGGACGAAAAGAAAGTGAACGACGTTTGGGTAGCAAAAGGAGCTCCTCAGTTTGCAAACTTCTCGTTCGTAGTTACCGACAAGGAATAATTAAAAAACTAAACCCTGTTTCGCGAGGGAAGAGGCGCGGGCATTAAACATAATCTCTGAAGAATAAAAGCTCTCTCCTATATAATCTTAAATGCTTTTATTCTTGCTCGCGGCGCAATCGGTTAGTTGCGCACGCCT
>USKH01000025.1 GCA_900555125.1 uncultured Clostridium sp. | reverse complement strand
ATTTATTCAAACCGCAAAGTGCGGAATTCAGGGCAAAATCATATTTTTCCATTCTATATAATATTATAGAGGAGAAAATCCAAACCGAGAGGTAAACATTATGCAATTAAAAGGAAGTAAAACCGAGGCAAATCTCATGACTGCGTTTTCGGGGGAATGCATGGCGAGGGTAAAATACGAAATTTATGCCGACTGTATGCGCTCGTCGGGATATCGCGAATACGGCAATGTAATCGACGAAATATCTTTAAACGAACGCGAGCATGCCGAGCTGTGGCTTAAAGTAATGGGATTCGGAGAATGTACGCCCGCCGATAACGCCGCCGACGCTGCCGAGGGAGAATGTTACGAAAGCACGGAAATGTATCCGCGTTTTGCCGAAACGGCGGAAAAAGAGGGCTTTAACGAAATAGCGCGGTTGTTCCGCGAGGTTGCCGAAATCGAAAAACGTCACGAAAAAATCTATCTCGATATGCGCGGCAGAATTGCCGACGGAACGGTGTTCGAGCGCGCGTATCCCGTAAAATGGGTGTGCCTTGCGTGCGGAAACGTAGTCGAAGGCAAAACCCCGCCCGAAACCTGTCCTGTGTGCGGTCACGCAAAGGCGTATCGTAAAATTGCCTGTAAAAAAGAGTAATTGTCACCCGAAAACGCTTTTTTGGACAGCTCAAACCTCCTAATGTTATGGTTTTGTGTAAAAAAAAGAAAAATGTCTTAATTATATTTTCATAAAAACTTGACAAGAGCCGAAAGTAATGTTATAATTACACCGTAGATATGCCGTTTGCAATGCATACGGCAAAATATTATGCTTATGGAGGGTATATGAGTAAAAAGTTTAAGCGCATCATCGGGCTTATCGTGTGTCTTGCGTGCAGCTTGTGCTTTATCGCGTGCGGCGGCTCCGACATTAAAATTGCCGGAAAGAACCGCGTGCTGATTCAGGCAGGCTCAACGTACGATCTTACCGTTTCCGGTATATCCGGTGATGTAAAATGGACGTCTTCCGATGAGACGGTAGCAACCGTATCGGGCGGAAAGATCACAGCCGTCAAAGAAGGCGAAACGGTGATCACCGTATCGGAAGGCAAGAAATCGGCATCGGTGACCGTCGTCGTCTACGACAGCCGCAGTTACAGCGTAACCGTGGTGGGCGTGGACACGTATAAAGTCAAATACGGTGAAAAGATCGCGAAACCCGCAGATCCCGTCAAAGCCGCAACCGCGCAATACACCTATACGTTTAAAGGTTGGTACGCGGGCGGTCAGCCGTATGACTTTGAAAAAGGCGTCACCGGCAACCTCGTAATCGAACCCGTATTCGACAAAACGGTAAACAAATACACCGTAACCGTCGGAGATAGGCAGTTCGAATACGCATACGGCTCGCAAATAGTTCTCGACGGAGAGTTGGCAAATCCCGTAAAGGAAGCAACCGCCGAGTACGAATATATATTTGCAGGCTATTATGACGGCGAAACCAAATGGGATTTTGCAAACGGCATCGTAACCGGCAACGTAACGCTTACCGCGAAATATCAGGAAATCAAGCGTCAGTACGCCGTTTCTTTCGACGGTAAAGTTTCCGGCTATGCAGAATACGGCACCAAGCTTACCGCTCCCGCCGATCCCGCAAAAGCCGCAACCGCAAAGTTCACGTACACGTTCAAGGGTTGGTATGTCGGCGACAAGAAGTGGAACTTCGACGTCGATACCGTTACCGAAAAAACCGAACTTGTCGCCAAGTACGACGAGACTGTAAATTCGTACACCGTTAAAGTGGGCGAAACCGAGCAGACTCTCGACTACGGCGTTAAAATCGCAAACCCCGGTACGCCCGAAAAGGAAGCAACCGCAAAATACACTTACGAATTCGTCGGCTGGATGACCGAAGAAGGAAAGAAGTGGGATTTTGAAAACGACACCGTAACCGGCAACGTCGTTCTGACCGCTTCGTTCAACGCGCTTCTCCGCAGTTATGAATTCACCGTTCCCGCATATACCGTGCTCGAAGGCGGCGAATATAAGGAAGTACCCGCAAGCACCGTTTCGTATGCATACGGCGAAAAAGCGGTTCGTCCCGCTACTCCCGTAAAGAAAACAACCGGAGAAAAGAAGTATTATTTCGATAAATTCGTTATAAAAGGTACCGAAATCGAATGGAATTTCGCAAAAGACACAATTGAAGGCGCAGTCGAGCTTGAAATTCTGTTCAAAGAAAGCACCAACAAACACCTTGTAAGCTTCGATAATATTCGTTTCGAAGAATATGCATACGGTGAAAAAATCAATCGTCCCGAAGATCCCGTAAAGGATCCCGACCTTCTCAACGAATATATGTTCGAGGGATGGGAATGCGACGGCAAGGCATGGGATTTCGATAACGACGTCGTTACCGGAAACATGACCCTTACTTCCGTGTTCGGCGCTACCGACAGAACTTATGAAATCAAATTCATGAGCAACGGAGAAGAAGTAGACAGCCAGGAAGTTAAAATCGGACGTAAAATCGAAAAGCCTGTCGGAACTCCCGTAAAGGATTCCACCAAGACCAAGACCTATACCTTTATCGGTTGGTTCAACGGCACGGAAGAATGGAACTTCGACAATGAATTGGCAGGCCCCGTAACGCTTACCGCACATTTTGCCGAAAACGCAAGAAAGTACGTCGTTACTCTGGACAACAACGGTGAAATCACCACTGCCGAATACAACTATGGCGATAAGATAGCAAAACCCGCAGATCCCGCAGGTTATATCGACGAAACGCTCGGTAAGAAAGCCGAATTCGTCGGTTGGGCAGACGCCGACGGCGCTATATGGGACTTCGTTCTCGGCACCGTAACCGCCGACGGAATGAAGCTCACCGCCAAATACGAACTTAAGGACATCTATTACACCGTAACGTACATCGATTCCAACGGAGCCGTGATTTACGCTCAGCCGGCTAAGACGGCAGAGGATATCGTAAGACTCGCAGCTTACGAAAAGGCAACCGACGTTCGTTATACCTACACGTTCCTGTACTGGACCGCAGACCAGGAGACGCCTTACGATTTCGCTACCGAACTTACCGGCGACATCGTTCTCTCTCCCGTATACGAAACCGCAGAACGCGTTTACAGCGTAACGCTTCTCAACTATGACGGAAGCGTGTTCAAGGTTCTCGAAGGCGAAGAAGGCTTCAAGTACGGCGAACAGTTCAACTATCCCATGGATGCCGAACAGCCCATTAAGGAAATCGGCGACGAAAATTCGTACGTATTCGATTACTGGGCGCTCACCCCGGACGGAAAAGTAGCATACACCGATAAAATAGTAAGCAACATCTCGCTGTATGCCGTTTACGTTATCGACAACAACACGTACACCGTACATTATTACGACTACGACGGCGAACTCATCGAGGGCGCAACGCAGGAAGGCGTAAAACGCAACAAACTGCTCACTCTGCCCGACATGAACAAAGCCGCAACCGTATACGAAAAGTACACTTTCCTCGGCTGGGCTATCGAAAAGGACGGCGCGGTCAAGTATCCCGCAAGCAACTCGCTCATCCGTTGCGCGGGCAACATGGAAATGTACTCGGTTTATAAGACCGAAACCATCTACTACACGGTAAGCGCAGCGGTCACCGACGAAGACAACAACTTCTACATGACCGACAAGGAAGGCAACCGCCTCACCTCTGCAGACCTTAAGTTTACTTACAACACCAGATTCGAGTTCAAGCTCGATATCAACAGCGAGTCTATGGGCACCGTTGTCGTTAAACTCAACGGCGTTAACCTCGTTGCAAACGAAGAAGGAGTTTACTCCGTACTTGTCCGCGACGACAACAACCGTCTTGTCATCAACGGACTTACTCTGCGCCGCTACACCATCACCGACAAAGTGACCGTAGCTAAACAGAACGAAGTTAATCCGATGGTGAACGGCGAAAAAGAAGTTATCGTCAAACTCACCGACGGCGACAACGTTACTTATGTCGAAAATGCGGTTAACGGCGGCGTTATGACCGTTGCAAACCTCGTAAAAGGCGATTACACCGTCGAATACGTGGTTAAAGATTCCGAGGGCGGCTATAAGTCGATTTCCGAAGCTAAGTATACTCAGGCTCTAAACGCAGACTGGGCAGTCGAAAACGACACCATGACCTGGACTCTTAATGGAAGTCTCGTAGGATATACTCCCGTAACCATTTACGGCAAGTACGAAATTGACGCAAACGGTGTTATCAAAAACACTGTTGAAGAAATGCGTAACAGTCTGGGCGCAACCATTATCGGCGCTAACCCCGGCGAAGGAGACTTCATCGTTTCCGCAAGCTACGATAAGTGCGACAAGACGCAGACGCAGGCGGACGGTCCTTCGTTCGGATATACGTTCACCACTCAGAGCGGAGACAACATAAGCATTTACGTCGTTGATGAAGGAAAACTGCGTATATTCGGCGGCGGCATCGGCTGCGAAAACAGAATCGAAACCAACAAACTGGTAGTCGGCGCAGGCGCTGTCGGAAACATGTATTGGGACTGCTACAGACTTGTCACCATGACTTACGCAAAGAAGGACGGCAAACTCTATCTGTTCGGCACCTTCTCCGATAAAAACAACCCCGTTATCAAAATCAACAACAAACTGCTGGGAGTAATCGATACCGCAACCGGTACTCTTTACACCGCAGGAGCGATGACCGGAAGCAGCGTGGATCAGCTTGTCAACGTTCTGTACGACACCGGCAACTATCAGGTCATCCAGAATGACGAACTGAAGAAACTTGCCAACATCACCGCAATGGAAGCTTACTACGGCATCAAGCAGATTGCTCCCGTTGACGTGTACGGCATCAACTACAGCACGCTTGCTACCGACGTGGACAACGGCGTTGCAAAAGCGGAAACCCGCCTCGCAACCAAGCTTGACAATCATGCAAGTCTTATCGTCAAGAACCCCACCGGCAAGAAAGATCGCGTAAACGTGTGGGAGACTGCAAACTTTACCATAGCTCCCGATTACGGCTATGTAATCAAGTCGGTTAATTTCGACGGAGCTGAATATCCCTATTACTTCAACGAAAAGGGACAGGTCGTATTCGACTTCGCAAAGAACTTCGATCGCGCGGGCGAATTTAAGGTAAGCGTTACCACCGAAAAGGGAAATATCGCAAACTGGACCAAGCTCTCCGGTAAGTTCACCACCGAAGGCGCAGTCGAGAAAAAGGCTTACGCAATGCTTGTAGGAGACAACGGCTTCACCGTTACCGTAATGTCCGACGACAACGGCAACTATGCAACCATGTTGCCCGCAGGCGAATACAATGTCGTCGGTCAGACGATGTTCAAGTCTGCCGGAGCAGCGTATCAATCGACAGACAGAATAAATACTTACGCACAGAAATTCACAGTCACCGCAAACGGCGGCGAGCAGATCAAAAATGTCGACTTTGCCCGCATGACCGGCGGTAACAATATCGGCGCAGGCGGTAGACATAATCTTAACGATGTCAAGATAACCGGCGAAACCGACGCTACCTTCAGTGTGTCCGTCAAGTCGTTCAGCGAACACGAATACTTCCTCAACCGTAAACTTGCGGCAGGTCAGATGATCTACTACAGCCTCAAGTTTAACGAGCGTCAGGGCTGGACCGCGGCAGAAGGAGGAGCAAACGAAGCCGACAAGCAAGACCTCTACATCAAGAACAGCGTTGGCGGCAAAAATCTCGGTCTCTCCAGCTGGGGAGCTAACTGGGAAGGAGACAAGATAAACAACACTCCGTTCGTGGGTATTACGCTCACCCTCGCAAAAGGTTACAGCAACAACGTCTACAACTTTGCATACGCAAGAGTAGGCAACACGGTATACCTCCTCGGTAAATACGAAGGAGCGGAAAACTGGGTTGCTATCTCCAAAACCGACGTTACCGACGCCGAAGCTCAGGTCAAGCTTTACATCTCCGGCGCACAGCGTTATCACGACTACACTTACAGCAACTTCGGATACAATGTAAACGCAAGCGAAGTTAAGGCAATTGTCGACGCGGCAGTGGCAAATAAGTCCACCGCAAAGACGCAGGACCTCGGTACTCCCGGCGCAGACGGCAAGTACGATACGTTTATTCAGGGACAGTACGGTCTTGCTATCACCGATCAGACCTTCAGCAAGACTTCCGATACCGTAACCATCACCGCAAACGTTTCCACCTACATGCAGAAATTTCCGTTCTTCGGATTTATGATGCGCGATCCCAAAACCGGAAACTTTGTCAATATCGGTATGAACGGTTCGGCAAAGAGCTGGATCACCTCGGTTGAAAACGGCAACGGTCATGGCTATCGTTCGCAGGTTTACAACGCAACCGGTGCTAAACCCGACGTAGATATCGGATCCGGCGATCAGGCTAATCCCACTACAAAGAGCTTTAAGATTAAAGCAGTGGTATCCGGCGACAACTGGATGATTTACGTAAACGACGAGCTTTGCCTCTCGCTTAATCTGCGCAAGCATTACGAAGAAAGATTCGTAGGCGGCGGCGGATGGGTAACCGGCGCGGCAAGCGGTAACGCTAAGCACGGCTGGACGGGCGACACCGCAAATCTCTATCCGGTAGGCGACGAATATCAGCTTGGATTCTTCGTGTTCGCAGATACGCAAAGAATTGCAAGAATAGCCGACATAACGGTTGAAAAGAAAGATGCACTGCCCACGATGTTTATGGAAGGACTGTTGCCCGAAGGTATCGAATCGGTCAAGAACGCGGAAGACGTGGTTTACACCGGATACAATAAGGGTAATACCGAAGTCGCAACCTCCGCAGTGGGTATTGTAAACGGCGAAAGCATGCAGTTTACCATGAAGTTCAACCCGGCAAGCGAAGGAAGACTGGCTCATGCCGCTAAATACAACAGCACCGGCGAAAGATTCCCCGATATGTACTATCAGATCGGTATCGGCGGAAAGGGCTTCCGTTTCAATGCAGGCGGATGCACCACCGGCACGTGGGACAACACTAAATTCCCGAGCGCAACCGTCGTAACTAACAATGTGTTCGACTTTGGTCTCGGCAGAGATATGTACGAAGGAAACAGCTTCACCGCACCGCAGTACGACTTTGCAATAGTAAAGGAAAACGGAAAAGTAGACCTCTATGGCAAGTGGCACGGCGCAACCGAGTGGATAAAGATGTACACTTCGGACAACACTCAGGCAAAAACCTATATCGATTACTTCAGCATTACCACTAAAAACGGATTTGCAATCAACTATTCGCTGTACGGCTTCAAAGTAACCAAGGCGAACGAAGTAACCGCTCACACGTGGGACTATGCAAACGCACCCAAGGACAGCTGGTATTCCAGTGCGTCCAAGGTGATCAACGAAGACGGCGCAGTGGGTTACACCATGCACCTCAACACAACCGGACTCAGACAGTGGAAGAGCTCTGTTTACCTTCCCAAGAGCGAAGTATATCACGCAAACGGAACCAACGCCGTAATCACCGGTAACTACAGCATTCGCGGCAGCAATGCCGACTGGTCGATGTACGGCTGGCACTTCCGCGATACGGTTGACGGAGCGAAATCGCTGTTCCTCGGATTCCGTTCGGGCGGACAGGGCAAAAACTGCTTCGTAATGTGCTGGGATACGTACGTAGACAACTACGGTTATCGTTATCCGTCGCTCGGCGCGGCTGATCCCGCAAACGGACTTAACGTTTGCAACCCCAACGCCATTGCAGGCATCAAAAACAACACCGTTCAATTCTCCGCTAAGTGGGTAGTAAACGGCTACGACTACAAACTCTATATCGGCGAGTACGGCAAAGAAGCGGATACGCTCGTATTTGACATCAACGTCAAGACCTACACCACCAACGTGGCTCCGGTTGACGGCGGCGACGTAAATAAGAAGTGGGGCGGAACTCACGAACATTCTGCAGATAAGCATGTACCCGACCTTACAAACTTCCGCGTCGGCGTTACCATGTCCACCGACGTAGGTCCCCGTGACACCGATTGGAACGCAGGCGCATTCGGCGCAATGTATGCCGAAAACGTAACCGTAAGAGACAACATCTGGACCGGCGACGACCTCGCGCTCACCGGACCGGCTTACAAACTTGTTACCGACGAAAACGGCAACCGCATCACCAGTGACTACTGGTATGCGGAAGCCGACTTCGAGGGCAGTGTAAACCACAAAAGCTGCGGCGGAATTCTCACCGATATGATGGGTGCTTCCTCGCTGCAGACCTCCGAAAAAGGAAAAGATACTCCTTTCTACGGAACCGGCTACGGATATGGACAGATCTATATTCACAAAGCCGGAAACTGGCTGGGCGGCACTCCGGCAGGATGCAGCGTAGGACAGAAAAACCTTAAAATCGCTTCCGCTCGCATGGGAAACAGAGTTTATGTTTACCTCGACGGCGCTCTTAAGATGTCTTATCCCGTCACCGACAAAGCAAGCCAGTTCGGCGTATTTGCAGGCGTCGGAACCAACGACGAACTCACCGTTAAAAACTTCAAATACGTTGTGGGCAAAGAAAACACCGAAAAGAAAATGCGCGAGATTGCAGGCGCAACCGTAAACAAGACGGTTGACGGCAAGACCTATGCTCTCGAAACGGCAGATCTCGGCGGATCGTTCTTCTACGACAATTGGACTGCGTTTAAGTCTTTCGGCGCTAACTACAATATTCAGGGCAGAAACGCTCTTACCATGACCAACATTACGTTTGCTTATCAGGCAGCGTATACCGGCAACGTTTACTACATGGAAGCCGAGTTCGACATGGCAAGCAGCTATCAGGGTATTCTTATCAATACCTACAACAAGCCCGAAGCCAACAACAAGTATTTCCTGGGCATAGGATTCGATTACGGCGATAAGAATTCCACCAACCTGTATCTGCACACCGATCACGGCTGGGGAAACAACAGCGACCATATCGGCAACTTCCCGTTAGACGGTGACGATATCGTTCGTATGGGTGTGGCACGCGTATACGATATGTACTACGTGTTCCTCGACGGCAAGTTCGTAACTTCGTTCCAATCCGACGGATTGAACAATGGCGATATTACCAAGACTATTGCAGCTAACAACCAAAGCGGATTCGGCGTATTCAATTGCCAGCCTACCGATAATCCCACAAAAGTTACCAATGCATACTACACCATGGATAAGCAAGCCGTTCTCGCAATGGTTGCCAACAAAGCAAATGCAAATAACGGAAGCTTCTACTTCCAGACCGCAGGTAGCTACGTTATGTCCGGCGATATCGAAATTACCAACCCCACCGGAAGAAATCACTACGTCGACTTCAGAATCATGAACGGCGAAAACAGATTCCTTCTTTGGGACGGAGATAACAACGGCACTTACGAAATCGCATATTCGTACAACAAAAACCACGTTCACAACGGCAACCTGCCCGCAAGCGAATACGTTGGACTTAACAACAAAATTTCCTGGAAAATCGTTTACTACAAAAAGAACGCATTCTTCTATGTGAACGGTAAACTCAAACTCGTGTACGTCAACGCGGCAAGCGCACCTTCCGACAGATGGAAGAGCATTACCGCATCCGGCTGCTCGATCAAGCTTAACAACATCAACATTATTTCCGATGACGGCGACGTCGACGCATTCAACGCAGCAATTGCCGAATGTCCCGAAGTGGCTGCAGTTGGCGATTTGTCCACCGGCGAAATGTACGTTAGCAGAGTTTACACCGGAAACGGTCCTGAAGTTTCCAACAACTCGCTCACCGGAGGTACCATTAACGACGCTATCGATTTCGCAAAGTACGGTACGTTCAACAACTTTGTTTACGAAACAACTTTGGTTATCGAGCAGGTCGGCGGCAACGCTCACTATGGTATCGAGTTTGCAGATGCAGGCAGAAGATTCCTGTTCTGGAACACCGGCGACGGAGACACATTCAAAATCACCTGGGCTTACGACGGAGGTTACGGCGACGCTAAATATCAGCGTCCGCTTACCGCAGCGTCATATAAGATGAAAGTGGTTGTTAAAGACGGCAACGCTTACTGGTTTGTTGACGGAACTCTTATGTGCGCAATTCAAGTAAGAGGTCAGATGGCTCTTCGTATCGAAAGCATGATTGCTCACACCGAAGGTACCACGATTATCTCCAAAACGCACAATGAAGCGGCTTACAACGCTGCAATCGCAGGACTTAATCTCCCGGATATCACCGGCGCAACCAGATTCTGATCTGCACCCGCGTGACTAAATCAAATAATAGTTACAAGTAATATATACCCTATCTACCAAAAGGCGAGGGCGCAACAATTAAGTTGCCTCTCGTCTTTTTTATGTTTTAATAAAAAAGGTATTTCGGCGCGGCGTTGTTTTGTAATACTCTTCAATCTCGGATATAAGTGCAAAAGCAAAAAGCCATAGAATACAATTCATGAAAAACGGTTAAAAAATGCTTGACAAGAAATTTTGCGTTGTGTATAATTAAAACGATGAAAAGGGATAGGCGGCGCAAACCGCTTGTAAACTTTCCATTAAATAATTGAATACTTGTCGGCAAA
>USKH01000024.1 GCA_900555125.1 uncultured Clostridium sp. | reverse complement strand
CCGCGTACGCACACGCGTACGGCGGAACGCATATATTAAAAAGGCGCCCTTGCGGCGCAACCGATGACGAAAATTGCTCGGTGGACGGCTGTCACCCCAACGACCTCGGCTTTTACAGAATAGCGAAAAAAGTGCTGAAAAAGATCAAAGAGATTTGCACCGATTATTTCGCTTTAAAATAAATACATATAAGAGCGACGTCTGTCGGTTAAGAGCGACGTCTGCACGTTTGGCGCGTTTTTTAATAAAAAATGCCATTTTTTTAAACGATATTGCAAATCGTCGCCACTGCGGCGGCAAACGTATTGACAATTTGCGCAAAATATGGTACCGTATAGTCAAAGCCGATAATCGAATCGGAGAAAGCGATGAAAGACGACTGCGACTGAATTGTTGCGATGGTTTTTTCGTTACAAGGCGATCGGTGTTCGGCAAAACAATCGGTTGGGCAAGCGAGCGATGACTTGCACCCGAACGACAGACGGAGGATAGATTATGGGAAAAACAAAAAAGTTTGCGGCAATCGTCGTGGCGCTCGGCATGCTTTTTGCGGTGGTGGCTTCGGGCTGTGAAACTCAAACGTCGCATGTTCACGAGTACGGCGAGTGGACCGTCGTTAAGGCGGCGACATGCGGAGAGGACGGAATTAAGGAAAAGATTTGCTCGTGCGGAGAAAAAACAGAAGAAGCAATCCCGGCAACCGGCGAACACAATTATGTTTGGACGGTGGAAACCGAGGCGACGTGCGGAGCGGAAGGCAAGGAAAAAGGAGTCTGCTCGGTGTGCAAAGCCGAAAGCGAACGCGCTCTGCCCATAGCGGGTGAACACGACTACGCCTGGACGATAAAAATCGAAGCAAAATGCAATGCGGTCGGCAAAAAAGAAGGCGTGTGTTCCGTGTGCGGCAATACCGTCACCGAAGATATTCCGCAGGATCCGTCTGCTCACATCGGAAACTACGGCGAGTGGATTATCGAAAAACAGCCGACGACTTACGAGAAGGGCAAACGTTACCGCCTGTGTCTTGGCTGTAACGCCAAATTCGAAGAGGATATCGAGCCGGTCGGCGAGGACCCCGACCTTCCGGTTTTTGAAGTCAGGAATTACACTCTTTTTATAAACAAGCAGGGAACGGCGCGTTTCGAAGCGGAAAGCGGCGATATTACACACTATGTCAAATCGAGTGCCAACCCCACGACGATAGTCGAGCGGGCAGACGCTTCGGGCGGAAAATTTCTTGCCGCGGCGACCGGAGACGTGAAAGAAGGGCAGTATTTCGAGTTCAAGATAAACCTGCCGTTCTCCGCCGAAATTAAGATGACGGCGGCGTACGTTCAGCCGGAAAAGTGGAAGACTCACAATCAGGACCTTCGCAGATCCTATATGTTCATCGTGGACGAAAACAGAAATATGTCCATTTGTTCCGAAAAAACTATCCTCGACGCGCGCACCGATATAACCAAGTGGGATACGTTCGACTACAACGCGATAACTCTTCCCGAGGGCGAACATTCGATAAGAATGAAAGTAGCCGAGAACACGGGTCATGGCAATCCCAATATCGACTACTTCGAATTTGTTATCAAAAGAGCCGAGTACGTTCCGGCCCCGGACGTCAAGAAGCCCGCAAACGATTTTCATACGGCAAATCAGTACGCGTATATCACGGACAACGACGTCGAAAACATCTCGGCGTACGCGGTAGGAGTTACCGAGCTCAGCCGCCCCGAAGGTACTCTGCTCGATTTTTCGGACGCAGACATAAGCGGCGGAACCTACGTGCTTCAATACGCCGATAACGCAAGCTTTACCGGCGCCGTAACCGTGGAAAACGTAACAGAAAAAAGCTATCGCATTTACAATCTCAAATTAGGCGAAAAAATATACTGGCGCGTCGGCACTTCGCTCGAAAACGCGCTAAACGGCGAAGTCCGCGAGTTTACCGTTGCGGACAAGGGACCTCGCAACATGTACATCAGCGGAGTTACCAACGTTCGCGACATCGGCGGATACCATTCTTCGCTGGTTAAGGGCGGAAAAATAAGACAAGGCTTATACTATCGCGGCGCAAACCTGAACGGCATAACCGAAAAGGGAAAAGCGGAAATGTTGAGGCTGGGCATCCGTCGCGAGATAGACCTTCGCGATTCCTATCAGTGCCTGGGACCGTATGTAAACGGTATCAATTATTCCGCTGTGTCCATTCCGTCGGGAACGGAAGGCACGAGATTTGAAAAATTCGCCGACGAATACAAGCAGATATTCTCGCTTATCGCAAACGCCGACGCCGAACCCGTGTATCTGCACTGCACCGCCGGTGCCGACCGAACGGGAATTTGCACGTTTATGCTGCTTACGGTGTGCGGAGCAAGTTACGAAGACATCGCCCGCGATTACCTGTTCACCAATTTTTCCACGCACGGCTCGCGCCTTAACAATTTTACCACCGAATTCAAACAGTGGTGGAGTAAGCTCGACAACTACTCGGGCGACACCAAGGCAGACCGCGCGAAATCGTGGCTCATGAGTAAGGGTGTAAAAGCCGCGCAGGTGGAAAAAATCCGCGAAATATTCGTAGAAGGTTACAAAGCGTAATCCGTAGAGACAGAATTTCACGAATCAACTAAAGACGATATAGTAAAAAAGCTCCTTCGCGAGGGGAAATACGCGAGGGAGCTTTTTTTATAGCGGGGTTTTTAAGGTCGTACGTCGGCAAAAAAACGCTTGCCGTCTTTTTTTGCCGAGCTGAAAAACTCGTTGGGCGTGGTGCCGTACTGCTTGCGGAATGCTCTGTAAAACGTCTGGCGTGATGTAAATCCGCACTCCGCTATTTGTTGCTCTATGGAGCGGTCTTTGTGGAAATTTGCGCGAAAATCGGCAAGACGAATAAGATTCAGATAGTCGCGGAAAGATATTTTCATAATGTTGTTAAACACTTTCGAAATGTGATATTTATTGTAGTTCAGGTCTTCGGCAACCTTCTCTATGGACAGTTCGTTTGCGAAATTGAGACTGATATATTCGACTATTTTTGAAACTATACCGTAGTCGCCCGTTTCAGGGGTTTTCTTTTTTATGACGGTAAGCTCTTCTATAAACATGCCAAGCAGAAGATCTATCATACCGCTTTGAAAAACAGGATTTTTTTTGGCGTATATGTTTTCGCGAACATATTTATCGAAAAAATCCTTTATCGGCGCGGCACGTTCTTTTTTTATCAGACATCCGCCCGGTTCTCGTCCGCGCATAAACTGATAATAGTTTCCCAAAGCGCAGGGCGGGATGAGAAGACAGGTGTTGCTGCCGTAATCTTTCATTTCGTGCTGCCATTCGGAATGAATAAAGCATATATCGCCCTCGTTTAAACGATATATTACGTCGTTAACCGTGACGTCTATGCGCTTGTTTTCGCACCATATTATTTCAATCGCACGATGAATGTGGCTGAAATACGTAAGGTCTTTGTTGAAGCACATTATTTCCTGTTCTTCTTTGTCTCTGAAATATTCGTAGTAATACATTTGTTTTGCGCCAATTTTTGATACAATCTTGCCTAACAGCAAAATTGCTTTTTAAGTATATATATAATATACTTGAAATATCAAAAATTGTCAAGTCAAACGGGATATGAAAAGCTTTTTTTGCGGATGAAAGACCGGTAAGGAGGTTTGATTTATGGAAAAACGGAGAAAATGGACGGCTATTTTACTTGCCGCAGGCATGCTTTTTGCGGTTGCGGCAGTCGGATGCAAACCGGAGAGCGAACACACGCATAACTACGGCGAATGGACAATCGTGCGGGAGGCTACGTGCGGCGAAAAAGGACTGAAAGAAAAAACCTGTTCGTGCGGAGCAAAAACAGAGGAAGAAATATCTGCAACCGGCGAGCATAATTACGTGTGGACCACCGAAACCGAGGCAACTTGCGGTGCCGAAGGCAAGGAAAAGGGAATATGCTCGGTGTGCGGCAATCGGGCGGAGCGCACTTTGCCCGCAGCCGGCGAACATAATTATGCTTGGACGGTGAAGAAGGGTGAAACCTGCGTTTCGGCAGGCGAAAAAGAGGGAATATGCTCGGTGTGCGGCAAAACGATTACCGAAGACATTCCGTCGGACGCAAACGCTCACACGGGAAATTACAGCGAGTGGACGACAGAAAAACAAGCTGCTTGTAACGAAAAGGGTAAACGCTTCCGTTTCTGCCTCGATTGCGGTGCTAAAACAGAAGAAGAATTGCCGATTGACCCCGAAGCGCACGTTTTGGGGGCTCCCACGAAAACCGTGGCTTCCACCTGCTCGCAGGAAGGCATGGTCAGATACAGATGTAAAAACTGCAAAAAAGTTATTAAAAAGGCTTTGCCGCTCGACCCCGACGCTCATACCTACGGCGAGCCGATTATATCCGAAAAGGCAACCTGCACCAAAGAGGGCAAAAAAACAAGTACATGTACGAGCTGCAAAAAAGAACAGTTGTTTGACATTCCGTCGGATCCGTACGCTCACGGCTCGGATTTCACGGTTGTGGATAACTATAAAATTTGTTCGGATTGCAAAGGACTTCTGGATAAACAGCTTGACATCGTAAACGCCGGAAAATATCAAAACTATTACGAAATATATCTTGACGGAGCATTCGACGTCGAGTTTACTTTCCACAACAAGTCGGGAGAAAACGCCGAATGGCACAACTTTATCTTCGATATCGCTCCCGTGACTTATCTTGACGGAGAACGAGAATGCGTTAAAAACGGAACAAATCCGATTACTCCGGTAATTCCCTGGTGGACGACAGGGTATTACGGACAAAACGAACACCCTTTTTTGCACGTTCTTGACGGCAGCAAAACAGTTGCAACCAGCTGGTTCCTCGACGAAATAGAGGACACGTCGTTTGCTTACTGCATGAAAAAGGGCGTGGACGTAACAGCTTCGTTCAAGCGCGTCGGAACCGACGTCGTGGACGTGAAAGTAGTTATGACCACCACCAACCAAGAGGGAGTTCTCCGTACCTGCACGCTTACGGTAACGCTGGGCTATAAGGGCGTTCCCGCGCTGTATATCGCGCTCACGGGCGAGAGCAACACCGTCAACCTAAAACAAGTAAAAATAAAAGAAGGCACGCTTTGCCCCGAAACCAAAACCGAAACGGGCGTAAAACTGCTTGAAAACGCAACCGTAGACAACGTAAACGTTAAAAACGCCGACGGAAAGAACCTCGTATTCGGAAGCGGAGACTTCGACGTTCAGCTTGATTTCGCGATTGCAAGCCACAATCCCGAACAGCTCTGGCACAACTACCTCGTGTACCTGTTCAAGGGCAAGGACGCAAATACCGGAATACTCAATTCGGTGGACGGTAAACTGTACATGACAATGGCGGGCATCGGTATGGAACCCGATCGGAGTGCGATTTACCACAACGCAGGCACCTGGTTTGTGCAGCCTGCCGACGGGGTAAAACTGTCGTCCGTTCTCGGCAATGCGACGTTCAAGCTTCGTCTCAGCCGTAAAAACGGATACATAACCATGTTCGGAAACGCGCTTTCCGGCGGAAAAACCGTGGCTTGGTACCGCTATTTCAGCAGTATAAATTCGGATAACGAATGGTATAATCACGGATACTTCGACGGAGACGGAATTATTCGCCTTACGAGCGAAAACGCCGCTATGACAATAAACGCGGTTACAGTTCTCGGCGGAGACGTAAAGACGGCGCAGGGATGAAAAACCGTAATGCGTTATAAAAAATACATTAAGAGAAATAACACGGAAACAGGAGTTTAAAATGAAAAAAATCAATAAATTATTGTCGGTTTTTCTTGCAGCTGCGGTGTTTTCGACCGCTCTTGCAACTTTGCCGATAAATAAAAAAGTCGAAAAGGTTTCGGCGGCGGGCAGTATAGTTCACCCGGGCAGCGCGGAAATAGCCCGTTCGATTGCGGACGAAGGTACGGTGCTGCTTCGTAATCAGGGTGCTTTGCCGCTTAAAAAGAGCGACAGAGTGGCGCTGGTAGGCGGGAATTCGATGATTTACGGAGGCGGAGGCAGCGGCTGGGTCAACACTACCGAAAAAATAAGCTACGAGCAGGGTATGCGCTCGGCGGCAGCGGCAGGTAAAATCAAGGCGTTTGACACGAAACTGTTCAATCGCATAACCGACGAAAACAAGGTTTTGTATCTTATAAGCCGCGAAACAACCGAAAACGCCGACAGAAGTCACAGTTCGTACTATCTTTCGGCAACCGAAAAAGCGGAAATTTCCGCTCTTATAAATTCGGTTGGAAGCGAAAACGTAATAGTGCTGTTAAACGTAGGCTCGGTTATCGACACCACCTGGCTTATCGAAAAAAACGTGGGCGCAATCGTCGTTTGTTATTTCGGCGGAAGCCGTGCGGGCGAATCGCTTGCCTCTGTTTTGTGCGGCGACCTTTCTCCTTCGGGCAAAACTGTGGACACCTGGGCAAAATCGCTTGACGACTATCCGTCCGAAAGTGTGGGAACGTTTGGTAAACAGAATTATACTCTCTACACCGAGGACGTATACGTCGGCTATCGCTGGTTTGAAACGTTCGATAAAAACTACGAGAAAGTAAATTACGAATTCGGCTTCGGATTAAGTTACGGCAAGTTCGAGCTGTCCGAGCGTAAAGCCGAAGTGCGTGACGGTAAGGTAATAGCTTCGGCTATTGTCAAAAATGTGGGCAATTTCCCCGCAAAAGAAGTGTTACAGGCGTATTATTCGGCGCCGCAGGGCGAATTCGGCACTCCCGCAAAACAGCTGGGAGGATTTGCAAAAACCGAAACGCTTGCACCCGGACAGAGCCGGAAAATCGAAATCGAGTTTGACGTAAACGATATGGCTGTGTACGACGACCTCGGAAAAATATCCAAAGACAGCACCGTTCTTCTTAAAGGCGAATATGCGTTTTACGTCGGCAACAGCATTCGTTCGGCAGGAGCAAACGGCGTTGCCGGAAGATTTATCGTTGATAAAAATCGGGTAATCGAAAAGCTTAGCGCATTGCCGGACAGCACGCTGCCCTCTCGTCTGCTGGCAAACGGCAAAACCGAAACGCTTGCGGGAGAACAAACTCGCGCTGTCGGTGCGATTAAAGTAAATGCGCTGGGCGCAACCGTAATTCAGGCGGAGGACTACGCGGATAAGTCGTCCTCGTCCTCGCTCGAAGCTTATTCAAGCGGCACTTCAATAGGTAAGGGCATCGGCAATCTGAACAAAAACGACGGATTTCTCGAATATAAACTGGACGTAGAAAAAGCAGGCGAATACAATATTTTATTTGCCATGGCAACTCAGTACGACAACCAGATCGATATGTTCACCGTAACCGTAAACGGCGTAGCGCAGCCTGTTGTGGCGTCGCTTGCCACCCGTACGCACGACGAAAGCGACGGACAGTGGTATAAGTGCGTTCCCATAAAAAGCGAGACGAATAAAATCACGCTTCCTACCGGCGAATGCACGCTTAAATTTACATCCAACGGCTTGAAATTTCAGAACATCGACTTTTTTGCGATATACAACGCAAACGTCGGCAACGGGAAAGCAGTCATAACGGCTTCCGCCGGAAGCTCGTCCACCGGGATAATTCACGGTTCGGACAAATTCGTCACCGGTTACAGCGGAAAAGCGGGCAACAAGTACACGTTTACCGTAAACGCCGAAAGCGCAGGTTTGTACGATTTATCCGTGCTGGCATCAAACTTCACCGAGGCTTCCGAAAAAGCTCTTTCGGTATCGGTAGGCGGAGAAAAATGCGGATATATTCCGCTCAGCCGAACTTCTGTATCTGTCGACATGGCACTTGCCGACAATAAATTCGATTGCGTTCAGTCCGATTCGCTGGTCGTAACGCTTGAAAAAGGCAAAAACGAAATAGTACTTACAAGCGAAAATTCGGCGCTCGGCTGTCTGTATTCGCTAAACGTCGAAAAAACCGACGGAAAGGCAATTCACACCGGTAACTATAAAAATAATACAGCCGATTTTGCAGGTGTTGCGCCTTCGATGGCGGGTGCTAAACTTGAAAAAGTAATTACGTACAACGACGTGCTGTTTGACAATTCGCTTCTGGACGACTTCGTGTCGCAGTTGTCGGTGGAAGAACTTATTTACATGCACGGCACCGACGCGGCAAATAAGACGGGTGAAATCAACACCGGAGGAGTGGGAGGCTATCGCACTTCCGGAAAGTACGGCATTCCCAACGCCTACACGGCGGACGGTCCGGCGGGCATAAGAGTTACAAGTTCGGCAACCTGGTTTCCGTGCATGACCATGCTTGCATCCACCTGGAATACCGAGCTTGCCGAAAGCTTCGGAAGACAAGTGGGCTTCGAGGCTTCGGCAGTGAAGGTCAACGTGTGGCTGGCTCCCGGCGTAAACATTCATCGTCCCCCGCTGTGCGGCAGAAACTTCGAGTATTTCTCCGAAGATCCTCTGCTTGCAGGAAAAATGGGAGCGGCGATAACGCGCGGAGCTCAGAGTATCGGTGTGTCGGTGTGCGTAAAACACTACACAACCAACAATCAGGAGAACGGCCGCTACGTCAACGATTCGCGTATAAGTAACCGCGCACTTCGCGAAATATACTTAAAGCCGTTTGAAATAGTAATCAAAGAAGGCGACGCCTATGCCGTCATGTCAAGCTATAACATGTGCAACGGAAGTTATGTGGCGGCAAATCGCGCGCTTATCACCGACGTGCTTCGTGCCGACTGGGGATTTAAGGGCGCTGTGTTCGGCGATTGGGATCCGTCTTATCCGCACATTCCGCTGATATCTTCCGGCAACAACTTCAAGAGTTTCAACGCCGAATATTCCAACCTCATCGCCGCTTATAAAAGCAGAATAATTACGCGAGAGCAGCTGGAAAGCAACGTAAAAAGCACGCTGAAATTCCTGATGCTTACCGATTGCAACAAACAGATTGTCACGTACGTAGGAAACGGCGACTCGATAACGGCGGGCAGCTACGCGGCGGAAAAAGCCGACGGCGAAACGCTGTCGCGCATGTATCGCTTCTATCTCGGATCGGACGACGAGTACAATATCGAGATAATCGGCACGACGGACGGTTTGTCGGCGTCGCTCGACGGCAATCCTGTATCCGCAAAAATCGATAAACGCGCATTGTCGTTCGGCGTTCACACTATTATCGTTTCGGGTAAAACGCAGGACGTAACCGCGATAGAAAAGATAAAAGTAACCGCCTTCTCCGATTCGTGCGAACATAACTACGGCGAATGGACGGAGGTGCGCGACGCAACCTGCGCCGACGCAGGATTAAAAGAACGTGCCTGCTCGATTTGCGGAAAAATTCAGTCGGAAGAAATTCCGGCAACCGGTAATCACGCGTACGAAAACGGAATATGCACGGTTTGCGGAAAGATGCAGCCCGGCGGCGTTCACAACCACGTGTTCGGCGAATGGCAGATCGATAAAGCCGCTACGTGCCTCGTAAAGGGCGAAAGACATCGCGTATGCGCTTGCGGAGCTGTGGAAAGAGAGCAAATTCCGCTTGCCGTTCACGATTACGAAAACGGAGTCTGTCGTGTGTGCGGTAAGGCTCAACCGACAACTGATGGCAATAATCGAAGCTCGTCCGGCAACTGCACAAGCTCGGTAAACGCCGCGTCGCTCGTTCTGCCGCTCGGATTGCTGTTTGCCGCGGCTTACGTAAAAGAAAGTAAAAGTATTGTTCCGGGCAAAGCGAACTAAAAACTAAAAAACAAAAAAATCGCCGCATAAATCGAGCGGCCGAAACAAAAAAAGACAGGTTGTCCCTCAAAGCCTGTCTTTTTTGTGTATAATCGGAAAATCGCGGTTTCCGGCGGGGACTTTACCGGTGCTGTTTTAACTGCAAAAAACTACCCTTCGTAACGACGCCCGGTAAAATCGGCAAGCCAGTATTTAGTGTAACCGTACAAGTCGGCAAGAGTAAGCGAACTGAGTCCGCGGCAGCACTCGACATATTCGAGAGTAAGTCCGAGAACGAACATTTCTATTTCCGGTTCAAGATAGTCGCGGTTTTTTATTCGCTTATCCTGGCGGCAGAGCTCTGTAAGTTTGTTTACGGCAAGGTGAGTGAGCTTTCTTGCCATAAGGAGAAAGTCGTCGGACTTGCAGAGCATGCGATAATTCTCGTCGTTTTGCTTGACGTACGAAAAAAACGAATCTATAAATTTTTCCGCATTGGTCGAGGCAATAAGCTCGGCATTGCTGAAAAAGTTTTCCACAAGCTCGTTTTCGTAATCCTCGGCAACCGCGTATATGTCGTCGTAGTGCGAATAAAAGGTTCCGCGATTGATGTCCGCGCGTTTTACAAGTTCGCTTACCGTGATTTTGCCCAGTTCGCGCTTTTCCGAAAGCATCTCGGCAAACACGGATTTAATAAGTTTGCGTGTTTTTTGTGACGATTTGTTGAGGTTTTGGACTTTCATTTGCGCCGCCTGTATACAATTTTATCAACGGTGTTGAAATTTCAACAATGACGATAAAATTGTGCTTGTGTTTTTTATGAAAATAATTATAATTCAATATTGTTCAAATGTCAACAGTGTTGAAGAAATTTGAATAAAAAATTTTCAAG
>USKH01000023.1 GCA_900555125.1 uncultured Clostridium sp. | reverse complement strand
CGTCTTTGATTACGTAGTCCTTGCCTTCGCTGCGCACTTTGCCGTGTTCTTTTGCCGCCGTCATCGAACCGAGCGACACGAGGTCGTCGTACGAAACTATTTCGGCGCGGATAAAGCCTTTTTCAAAGTCGCTGTGAATTTTCCCGGCCGCCTGCGGCGCTTTGGTGCCGTTTTCGATGGTCCAGGCACGCACTTCTTTTTCGCCCGCGGTGAGATAGCTTATAAGCCCCAAAAGCGAATAGCCGGCTTTTATTATTCTGTCCAGTCCGCTTTCTTTAAGGCCGAGGTCTTCGAGGAACATGGGACGTTCCTCTTTGGGAAGCTGAGCTATTTCCGCTTCGACTTTGGCACAAATTTCGATTGCGGTTGCACCCTCCGCCGCCGCGTATTTTTCCACGCGGTGCGTGTATTCGTTGTCGCAGCCTATCATTTTTTCGCTTATGTTGCAGCAGTAAATAACCGGCTTGCTGGTAAGCAGGAAAAAGCCCTCAACCTGTTTTTTCTCGTCATCGGTAAGAGTCATTGTGCGGATGCACTTGCCCTGTTCGAGATGAGAGTACAGTTTTCTTAAAATTTCGGCTTCTTCGATATAGGATTTTTCGCCCGTTTTTACGTATTTTTCCGCTTTATCCAGGCGTTTTTTTACCACTTCCATATCGGACAAAACAAGTTCGAGATTGATGGTTTCGATATCGCGGATGGGGTCTATCGAGCCTTCGACGTGAATAATGTCGGGATCTTCGAAACAGCGCACGACATGCACTATTGCGTCCACTTCGCGGATATGCGACAGAAATTTGTTGCCCAGTCCTTCGCCGGCAGCCGCGCCCTTGACAAGACCGGCTATATCCACGAATTCGAGTACTGCGGGAGTAATTTTCTTCGTGTCGTACATTTTACCCAGAACGTTCAGACGCTCGTCCGGAACGGCGACAACGCCCACATTGGGTTCTATTGTGCAGAACGGATAGTTTGCGCATTCCGCGCCCGCATCGGTTATTGCGTTGAACAATGTACTTTTGCCTACGTTAGGTAGACCAACTACGCCTAATTTCATTTATATTACCTTCTTTTTAATTGTTTTTATTGTTTTAGGAGAGATTTTTACATTTAGCGAGTAGTTTGGATGCAAATAACCCTCTCCGTCACCTGACGGTGCCACCTTTCCCGAAGGGCGAGGCTTTAAAGTGTGTCCTCAATAAGGACGAAGAGTGCTGCGATATAAGGCAGCCGGCAAGCATCCGCCGAGGGCGCATAATACGCAAATAAGGACGGAGAATCGTGCGTATTCGGGCAACTGGTAATTTTGCAAGGCATGAGCGTACTATCTGTACGTGATTGCCGCGCAAATATCACACGTAGCCCGAAGACGTGCGATTATGCGTTCTTATTTTGCGTGATAGAGCTTCTTGGTCTGATATACCGGATCCGACGTGTAATTTATACCGAGTTTTTTGAGGACGTTGACGTCAACCTGAGAAAGAATTACGGTGGAATGGCATTCGGTTCCGCGCAAAAGGGGCAGAGCGCGCATAGCTTGCTCGGCGTACGTATCGGTGACGGCGGAAAGCGTGAGCGCAATTAAGATTTCATCGGTGTGCAGACGGGGATTGTGTCCGCCGAGATGACGGGTTTTCAGATCCTGAATGGGCTCTATCAGATGCGGCGGCAAAAGAAGAATTTTGTCGTCTATTCCCGCAATGGTCTTCAAGGCGTTAAGCAGCATTGCACTGGTAGCGCCCAGCAGCAGCGAGGTTTTGCCGGTGACTATCGTGCCGTCGTTAAGCTCGATAGCGGTTGCGGGTTCGCCTGTTTTTTCGGCTTTTTCGTGAGCGGCGGCAACCACTTTGCGCTCCGACACCGAAATCTGATTTTGCTGCATCAGAAGCTCGAGCTTGTTCACCACGGCGTCGCCCACTTTGTCGTTGCGGCGATCGCAAAGCGCGGTTAAATATCTGCGGATAATTTCCTGACGGGAAGCCTCGACGCACACCGCGTCGTCGGTAATGCAGTAGCCCGCCATGTTTACTCCCATATCGGTGGGAGATTTATAAAAAGATTTGCCGTAAATCTTTTCAAACATACGATTTAGCACGGGAAAAATTTCCACGTCGCGATTATAGTTGACGGTGCTGACCCCGTACGCTTCGAGGTGATAGGGGTCTATCATATTTACGTCGTTTAAGTCGGCGGTAGCCGCTTCGTACGCTACGTTGACCATATGGCGGAGCGGCAGATTCCATATAGGAAAGGTTTCAAACTTTGCATAACCCGATTTTATTCCGCGCTTATTGTCGTGATACAGCTGTGAAATACAGGTCGCCATTTTTCCGCTTCCCGGTCCGGGCGCCGTTACGACGACCAGCTTGCGGGTGGTTTCGATATATTCGTTTTTACCCAGTCCTGCGTCGCTGACTATTCCGTCGACGTCGTAAGGGTAATTGGGTATGGGGTAGTGACGATAGGTGTTTATACCCAGTTTTTTAAGCGTGCGCTCGAACTTTTTGGCGAGTTTCTGCTCGTTGAACTGCGTAAGACAAACGCTGCCGACGTACAACCCCACTTCACGGAAAGCGTCGATAAGGCGCAATACGTCAAGATCGTAAGTAATACCGAGGTCCCCGCGCATTTTACACTGCTCGATAGCGTCGGAATTGATAACGATGACTACTTCTGCCTCTTCCTTCATTTTAAGAAGCATCTGCAACTTGCTGTCGGGCTTGAATCCGGGCAGCACTCTGGACGCATGAAAATCGTCAAACAGTTTACCGCCGAATTCGAGATACAGTTTACCTCCGAACTTATCCACTCTTTCACGGATATGCTCGGACTGCATGGAAAGGTATTTCTCGTTATCGAAACCTATTTTATTCATAAATTCTCCTCATTTGCGATTTCAGCACTAATACAAATTATACAAAATTTCCCGCCATAAAGCAAGCGTTTGACGGGAAAGAACTTATTTTAACCGTTTAAAATCGGAAAACGCAACCGAATTAACGAACAATTCTGCCGTTAAGTCCGATTGCGTTTTTGTTTGCGACGATTTCAAATCGTACTATTTTAATTATTTGTTTTCGTTCTCTTTGTCATAGCCCTTTTCAAGCTTGTCTTTCATGTCGTTCCAAGCCTTTTGAGCTGCATCCATCGTTTCGGAATACTTCTTTTCGAATTCGGCGGAATATTTGTCTATTGCTTCGGTTGCCTTGACACTTGCGTCGGCGATGTGCTGTTTAGCGTTTTCGTCGTGCTTCTGGATATAGTCGATGACGTTTGCGTAGGCGGTGTCCATGCTTGCGCGGAAGTCCTTCATTCCCTCGGCTGCGGCGTTATACGCTGCGGTCATATCTGCCTGAGCGCGTTCGAGAGCTTTTCCGTATGCGTCGAGAGCCGCGGTAACGGCTTCGGTCACTTTATCCTGTTCGAGCGAAGCGACGTAGTTGCGATAGTTGAGGTAGTTGGTCTTTGCGATACGGAAAGCGGCAAGCGATACCTGATAAGCCGATTTTTCGCTTACGAATATAGAGTTATAAGCGGTTTCGTACGCGCCGCAAGCGGTTTCGTATATTTTAGTAGTGAGTCTGAGCGCGGTTGCAGTAACGGAGTCGAGGTGTGCGGCAACGTATTCGAACTTTGCAATTTCGTACGCATTGGCTTTTGCGCGATAATATGCGTTTTTAACTTCTTCCGAATACATTTTAGCCGTTTCTTCGGCGGAATCCATGAGCTTTTTAATTTTCTCGGCGTAGTCCATCGCTTTGATTTCCGCATCTTCGAGATAGGGTGCGACTTTTGCCACCTGAGCGTCTATAAAGGCGTTTATGTCTTCCTTTGCCTGAGCAACGGTTGCGTCTATTTTTTCCTTGCTTAAATACTCGTCGAGTTTTGCCTTGACTTCTTCGTATCTCGCCTGTGCGTCCTTGCCGGAAATCGAAACGTTGATTTCGTTTTCGCCTGCTTTAACGTTACCGGTTACCAAAAATCCGGTTTCTTTTGATACCTGAACAAAGGTCTGCACTGCGGTTTCTTTATCCTTGCCCACAAATACGTCGGCAGACACGATGAGATTGCCTTCTTCGTTGAGCGCGTTTACGGCAACTACGACGTCATTGGAATCAAGCACGAATTCCACTTTCGGATTGAGCGATACAGTCATAACGGCAGTGTCTCTCGCGTTGGCTTGATTGTCGGAACATGCGGCAAACGAACATACAGAAAAACAAAGTACTGCCGCAAGCATAAAGCTTACAAATTTTTTCATTTTTTATTTCTCCTTTCATAGTTTTGATTGCGACGTTTTCTCGCCGCTTATCTGTTTGCATTTTATCCCAAAAGTCACCGTTTGTCAATAGAAAAAACAAACGAATTTTTACTTGAGGTATAATATTATACGCATTCTGCAAAATTGTATAAAAACTCGGGGCAAATCGTTTTTTCAGAAAAGAGTACCCGGAACGTAATGCGAAAGGTTGCTTTCATCGTGCGAAAAATCCGCGAAGTAACATCTTTTTGCCACACGTTCGGAAAGTTCGGCTATAAACGAACGGACGGGCAGAACGGCTGCGCCCTTTCTTCTCGCATACGCCTCTGCGCACGAGCGCACCGCACGATAAGCCTTATCCGAATCGAGTCCGAGACGGCATACGGCGTTTTTCAGCGACTTTGAAACAGCTTCTCCGTCAAATAAAATTCCGTTAACCGTAAAAATAAGCAATCTGAAACCTTTCATTGCCGGGGTGATACCGTCGTTAAAAAGAATATCGGCAGTCGTTTTGTACGAAACAAGTCTGTTCATGTTTTTTTCTCCGAAAATAGTTTTGTACGTCAAGTATAATATTTACGGAGGAAATTTACAATAGCCGAAGATGTTTAAATTGCCCGTGTAACGGCAATTTAGATAAGAAATATTTGTCGACATTTTCAAGACTACACAATGACCGACAAACGCACTCGCAAAGCCCGGTACATAAAAGATAAAACCGTTTCTACTCGCAAGGAATTAAAAACGGTTTTATATCACAAAATGCGACGTTATTTACTTAAAGTTGTTTTTCGGGCATATTTACTGCTCTGTAAATCATATCGCAGCGTAATCGTGCGATAAGTTTACGTTAAAGAACGGGATAACCGGCTTTTGTATGCGCTTCGATAAGTTCGTCACACATTGAAATAATGTCATCGATGGACAGTTCGGCGCCGGTGTGCGGGTCGAGCATAGCCGCCTGATAGACGTGTTCGCGCTTTCCGGTTACGGCTGCTTCTATCGTCAGCAACTGGCAGTTGATGTCAAGCATGTTCATCGCGGCGCACTGAACGGGCAAACGACCGACGTGAGCGGGATGAATTCCGTTTCCGTCCACAAGGCAAGGCACTTCCACACAAGCGTCGGAAGGCAGATTATCGATAAGCCCGGTATTAAGCACATTGCCTCCGATTTTATAAGCGTTGTTGGTAACCATCGCTTCCATGATTCTGGACGCGTACTCGCGCGAACGGACATGCTGAATGTCGCCGCCGTTTAACAACTCTTCCTTTTGTTTTTGCCAGTCGGCAATCTGCTTTATGCAGCGGCGCGGATATTCGTCCAGCGGAATATTGAATTTTTCTATGAGTTCGGGATATTTGGACTTAATATAGAAATAGTTGTACTCGGCGTTATGCTCGCTGCTCTCGGTGCAATAATAGCCCAGTTTATCCATATAGTCGAAGCGAACCATGTCGCCGTGCTTTTCGGTTGCGTTTTTGATTTTTGCTCTTCTCTTTATTTCGGGATAGAGGTCTACGCCGTTCTTGTCCTTGATTTCCAGCAGCCAGCCCATATGATTGATGCCGGCGATAAGCTCGCTGCCCACTTCGACGTCTTTCATGTTTACGCCTTCGAGAAGCGCCTTGCTGCAAACCTGAACGCTGTGACACAAGCCCACCGTTTTTACGCCGGTGTAGCGTTGCATAAATCCCGAAAGAATAGCCATCGGGTTGGTATAGTTGAGAAACCACGCGTCGGGGCATACTTCTTCCATGTCGCGCGCAAATCCGTCTAAAACGCGGATAGTGCGCAGTCCGCGGAACACGCCGCCTATTCCCAGCGTATCGCCGATAGTCTGGCGCAGACCGTACTTTTTGGGTACCTCGAAGTCGATTATCGTGCAGGGATCGTAGCCGCCCACCTGAATGGCGTTCACCACGAATTTTGCGCCGCGCAAAGCGTCTTTACGTTGTTCTACGCCCAGATATTTTTCTATTTTTGCTTTACCGGCGTTATATTTGTCGTTGATGGCGGTTATTACGAGATAGGACTCTTCAAGACGGTTTTTATCGATATCGTACAGCGCGATTTCGCAGTCGCTGAGACTTTCGGTTAAAAGCGTATCGCCCAGAACGTTTTTGCAGAATATAGTGCTTCCCGCTCCCATAAACGTAATTTTCATTTTTACTTTCTCCTTATCGATTTGTTATTCACGAAATTCCGTGTAAAAACATTATAGCACGAAAAAAGCCGAATTTCAACAATTCGGCTTTACATTTATTTAATGATTTGTTCGTTTTTATTAACGATTTGTCGGAAACGAAAAAATTCGGGGTCAATTTTTGTACTTTACTTCTATTACGAACGCCGGGCGCGAGCAGTCTTTTTTCGAGGCGAATGCGCTTATCGTCCGGTCTTGCAGGCGTATACGGTTACCCTCCGCGATTTCCGCTTGCTCCTCTCTCTCGTCAAACAACGAACGAGCGGTTGCGCTTTCGATTTCGCGGGAAGTTAAAAATTCGAGGCGTTTGAAATTGCCGAAAACACCTATCTCTTCGGGCGCACCGACATTATCGCAAATAACGACGCATTCGGAACGTTTCGCATCATCCGCATTTCTCTCGTGGGCGGCGACGGCGTACCTGTTGCCCTCAAATGCGCAGCAGGTTATAAACGGTTTATAGTAGCCGTACACCTGCGGCAGCGGAGTATTTCTGGCAATTACCGCGGGCGCATACTGCGTGAATTCTTTTCCGAGCACCGGCGCAAACCACGTGTCCGTAAAAGTAGCGGTGTCGGACAAAATCTCGGTGGAATCGTTTATCTCTCCGCCGGCAAAAGCGGGAGCATTTCTTTGCCACTTTACCGCAGCAACCGCTTCGTCGAGGCGATCGCAAAACAAGTCTTTTCCCTTTCCCGCGGGCGAACGCATAAGCCCTATCGCGCAACCGAGCGACGCCGCAATATACGGTTCGTCCTCGGCGTTGACCAATCCGTTTGCTCTTTTCAGTATATACGACAACCGGTCGAGCGTGGTCACTTCCGAAGCCGTACCTATAATATCGTACGAGCGGAAAACCGGGCTGACTTTCAGAATACGGTCGGTGAAACGCACCGTTCTCTCGTTACCTATAAATCTGCCTTGAAGATTTTTGTCTTCGGAGTTAAACCCGTTAAGCGGGATCTGGCACACCGCATGTTCCACGATAAGTTCGGGATATATTTCCGCCGCGAGCCGCGTAAGCATTTCGCGGAATTCTACGCAATAATCGCGCGCGCCCCAATCCACTTTCCAATATTTCACACCGGCAAATTTACTTTCTTCAAGCCGCTCTTTCCAATACGGCTCGTTTTCCTCAATGTTAAACGGCTTTTGTCCGTCGTCTCCGCACGTCTGCGCCGACACCCATATTCCCAATCCGCGCCAACCGCGCGCTTTTACGGCGTCGGACAGCTTTTTAAGACGAGTTTTGTCGTCGCCTTCAAACGACGGAAATCTCTGCTTGTCAAGTATAAGCGAGCCGAACGACGGGCGATTTTTGTCGGGATGAACTCCGTACGGAACGTCCCATCCGTCGTCAAGCATAAAAAACAGATCGCCGCGTATTTCGGGATAAAAATCCGCCCATCCGCCGCTACGGAAAATATTGTCCTCGTTCATTTCCGCACGTGCAAGCTGCGCTCCCTGATCGCCGAGAAAAGCAGCGCTGTCGAAATTATTTTCTCTTACCTTTTTGTCTTCCGCAACCCTGTTCTGCGTACTCCACGTACACCAGTAAGAGGGTGTTTTATCGTAAATGTGTTGCATGTTTTTCTCCTTAATTACAGCTGCTTCAACGTAAGCGTTTTGTCGCACACGCTTTCGGCAAAAGTTTTATCATGGCTGACCAAAATAACTGCGCCTTCGTAATCGGCAATCGCCTTTTGCAGGCTTTCTTTCGCATTGACGTCGAGATGATTGGTTGGTTCGTCCAGAATTAGAATATTACTGGTTACATTCATTATCGTAAGAAGTCTTATGCGCACTTGTTCGCCGCCGGACATGGTTTTGACATTTTGCAGCGACATTTCGCCTTTAATTCCCACCCGAGCCAGCTGCGAGCGTATTTCTTTCTGATTGAACCGCGGGAAACAGTCGCTTATATAGTTGAACGCATTGGTGTCCTGTTCGCGGAACTTCAAGTCCTGTTCGAGATATGCCGGGCGCGCCGCTATATGAAAAGCGAAACTTCCGGACAGGGGCGGAATTATGCCCATAAGCGTTTTTAAAAGCGTACTTTTGCCTATTCCGTTTGCGCCGCGTATCCATAGTTTGGTGTCGCCGCGCATTTCAAAATTTATGGGCGGCAGAAGCGGCTGGTCATAGCCCACTTCGAGGTCTTTCACCGTAAGCATATCCTTGGTGTTGAGCATTTCGCACGGGAATGAAAAATGGCTTTCAAGCACCGCAGTCGGCTTTGCCATGACGTCGATGCGTTCGAGCATTTTTTTGCGGCTGTTTGCCATTCCGGCTGTCGCCGCACGTGCCTTATTGCGGTTTATATAGTCTTCCATTTTCTTAATTTCGGCTTGCTGGCGTTCATAGTCCTCGGCATACTGCTTAACTGCCATTTCGTGCTGAGCAACGAACTGAGTGTAGTTGCCGGAATATTTGCGGATGGAGCCGTTTTCTATACTGACTATACAGTCGCACACGGCGTCGAGAAAGTCGGTGTCATGCGAAATAACGATATAAGTTTTTTTTACGGAAACGAGATATTTTTCCAGCCATTCGATATGCTCGACGTCCAGGAAGTTGGTAGGCTCGTCCAGAAGCATTACGTCGGGATTTTCGAGAATGAGCTTTGTCAGCATAACTTTGGCTCTCTGCCCGCCCGACAGCGTGCCGATGACTTTATCCAATCCGAGTGCGGCAACGCCCAAGCCTCCCGCAACCTTTTTAATGCGCGAATCTATCTCGTAAAAGCCTTCGTTTTCCAGTTGTTCGAGCATGCGATTGCTGCGGTTTATCATCTTTTCGAGTTCTTTCTCATCGGTTACCGACGCCATTTCCTCGTACAGAGCGGACAGTTTTTTATCAACGTCGTACAGGTAATCGAACGCCGTTTTGAGATATTCCATAATAGTCAGGCTACGGTCGATGTCGGCGTGCTGATCGAGATAGTCGTATCTTATGCCGCCGTGCCATATAACCTCGCCTTCGTCATAACTTATATTGCCGGCGATGATGTTGATAAAAGTACTCTTGCCGGCACCGTTAAGTCCGACAATGCCGACGTGTTCGCCGTTGTTGATGTCGAACGAAGCGTTTTTGAAAAGTTGTTTGTCCTCAAAAGTATGCGTCAGGTTGTTGATTTTAAGTATGCTCAATTATCGCTCCTCGGTTTATTATTCGTCCGCTTCAGTTTTGTAGACGTATACTTTTTCCAGCCCGGTACAACCTCGGACAAGTGGCTTGCCCGAATTGGTTCTGTTCTGAACGGGTAAATCTTCGGTGTCGAATTGCGACAGATACTCGTCGTCGACGTCAAGGACGATGGTATACGGATTTGTGACGTACGATGCAAATATAATTCTGCTTCCGGTATTCGCTTTAAGGTCGAATATCTTAAAGCCTTTGCGATAACGCGCCATCGGTTCTATTCCTCCGACGGGAATTCGTTTCGCGTTGCTCTTGTCCGTGATAAGCACGGCTTCGCCGTCCTCGCTTACCTGCATTGCGGCAAGCACGGCGTCGCCGTCGTTAAGCTGAATGGCTTTTACGCCGCCGGCAATTCTTCCTTGCACGGGAATATCGCTCATGTCGGCGTTTAAGCACATACCTTTCTCGGTAACCAGCAAAAGAGTTACTTCCTTTTTTTCCTCTTCGATACCTACCACGCTGTCTCCTTCTTTCAGCTTAATCGCCTGAAAAGAGGATTTTGCCACGTCGTACTCCGACCAGTCGCTCTTTTTGACCAAGCCGTTTTTGGTGTAGAACAGCAGCTTGCCTGCCGGCATTTTTTCGCCTGCGGCGTGCATGAAAACGATTTGTTCGTTTTTATCGGCTCCCGGAAGAATATTCTTTACGGGCGCGCCGTTTTCTCTCCAACGACATTCGGGCAGCGTTTCGGGATCGACTTTATAGCAATTGCCGGCGGAAGTAAACGCAAGCAGCGTTTCGTCGTGCCTGAAAGGCGTTATTATCGAGCAGATTTCGCCTCTTATAGAGTTATCTCCGAATTTTCGCGTCGATTTATTAAAACTCTTTTCGCTCATCCGCTTTAACGCGCCGGATACCGTAAGCATGGCAACGCCGTCGTCAACAATAGGCTCTTTTGCCCCCGACGGAATTTCGTAGTCGGAAAGCGAATTTATTATCGTGCTTTTGCGGGGCGTTTTGAACGCCTTTTTTATTGCAAGCATTTCGTCCTTTACCACTTCCATCTGCAGTTTTTTAGATCCGAGAATGGCGGTAAGGCGTGCGATACGCTCGCGCAGTTCTTTAACTAATGCAGCAGTAATTTGAGCCATCAGTTATTCCTCCTCAAAATGTAATATATTAACGTTAGGATTATTCAGCTTCTTCGGTTG
>USKH01000022.1 GCA_900555125.1 uncultured Clostridium sp. | reverse complement strand
AAAAAGCGCGATACCGTCTGGCAGCGACAAACGGTAGTAATAGGCGAGCCGGTTTATATCGACGCAAAGGAGAAAAAAGGCTCGTCATCCGATTTCATGAAAGAGAAAACCGAGCTTCTCTACCAAAAGGAGCAAAGGTTGAAAGAAATTTACGACGAGAGGTGCAAAAAGAAGAAATGACAGCTTTATATATAACTCTCGGAGTAATAGTTTTTCTTGCGCTCGGGTACGTCGTGTCGCATATCTGCGTAAACGTAGCCATGTTCGAGCGGTTTTTCAGGCGCGACAAACCCGAAAAGATAGGCAATCTCGACGGTCCGGCGTACGATCTGCACCGCGAAGAAATGCTTGCGGCTCGGCAAAGAATGGAAAAAATGCCGTACGAGCGTGTTTATATTACTTCTTTTGACGGACTTAAACTGTCGGCGCGGCATTACGAAGGCACAAACGACACACTTGTTATTATGTGCCACGGAGCGCATGCATACAGCCTTAACAATTTCGGAGTGTATGCCGAAAAGCTGCTTAAAAAAGGCTATTCGCTGCTTATAATCGAGCAGAGGGCGTACGGCGAAAGCGAAGGCGAATATACTTCGTACGGACTTAAAGAGCAGTACGATCTGCTTGAATGGATAAAATTTTGCCGTACGTATGCAAATATCGCGAACATCGTGCTGTACGGAATATCCATGGGAGCGGCAACAATAGCGTTCGCTTCGGATAAGATCGAGGACGAACGCGTAAAAGCCATGATAATCGAGAGCGGTTACACGTCGCTGTATGAGCTTGAACACAGTTTAACGTCCGCTAGGCATCTTCCGGACTTTCTGTTTACAATGCAGCGGTGGCTTACCAAAAAGAAAATCGGCGTGGATTTTTATGCAAGCAACATTTCTTCGCTTGAAAAAACTACCGTTCCCGCGCTGTTCGTGTGGGGCAACATCGACATAGTGACGCCCGAAGGCGATTTTTTAGATATGTACAGGCATTGCTCGTCCGAAAAAAAACTTATTTCGGTACGGGGTGCCGGTCACGCAGTGGCAATGGTAGCGGGCGGCGAAAAAACCGAAAAACAATTTTTTGAATTTATAAATAAATACACAGGAGAAAAAAAATGAAAGACAATTTTGTTATTTTACCCGACAGCACTTGCGACTTAAACGCCGCGATCCGCAAGGACTTTTCAATCGACTTCATCGGCGCACACTACACCTCGCCCGACGGAAAAGAACGCGAATGTATGCTTGACTGGCAAAAGGAAGGACTGGAGAAAGAAAAATTCTACAAGGATCTCCGTTCTCGGCCCAACGATTATTCCACCGCGCCGCCCAGTCCCGCCGAATTTGCCGCCGCAATCGAAAAGTATTACCGCGAGGGCAAAGGAGTGCTTATTTTAACCATTTCTTCCGCACTCAGCGGAACGTACAATTTCGCAAAAAAAGGCGCGGACGATTTTGTAGCCGCTCATCCCGACGCGCGCGTCCGTGTGGTCGATTCGCTGCGTTACAGCGTGGCTATGGGACTTATGTCGGTTTACGCTTCTCTTATGCGCGAACAGGAAAAAACACTGGACGAAACCGCCGACTGGCTGGAAGCGAACAAAAATCGTTTTCATCAGGCAGGCTGGCTGGACGACCTGTCGTTTGTCGCCAAAAAAGGCAGATTAAATCATGCAAAGGCATTTTTCGGCACGCTTGCCGGAATCAAGCCTGTCGGAGAGCTGGACAACAACGGTCTTACCACCGTTCTGGGAAAAGCCAAGGGTGAAAAACAGGCTTACCGTGTGTTTCTCGGCTACATGGAAAAAACCATCGAAAAGCCCGAAGAGAATATTATTCTCATCGCCGATTCCAATCGTAACAAGCAAGCGCTTGCATACCGCGATATGATCGAGGAAAAATTCCACCCCAAGGCTATTTATATGACCGACGTGTTTTCAAGCAGCGGCATAAACGTGGGACCCGGACTTATGGCGGCTTACTATTTCGGAAAACCCATTTCCGACGGGCTGGAAGAAGAAAAAAGGATAGTAACCGAACTTCTTGCACAGAAATAAACTTAAAAACAACCGAAAAGTAAAAAAGGAATCAAAAAAATGAAAAAACTTACAAGTCGCAGACAAATGTTTTTCTATGCATGCTCGGCAATGGGAGTAAACCTTCTCAACATAATCGTGGGATCGTACCTGTGCAGCGCGCTGCTTATCGGCGGATTCGGCGAGGACGCGATAAAAAACCAGACGTTTGAAGGAAAAGATCTCGTAATTGCGGGTGTGTGGATGGCGTTCGGTCTTGTAGCAAAAATAATCGACGGCATAATCGACATACCCATGGCGTCGCTTACCGACAATCTGAAAAGCAAATGGGGGCGTCGCCGTCCCACGCTTCTGGGTGGGCTTATAGTGCTTATTTTGTCCTATTCGGCTTTTGCGCTCATCACGCCCGTTGACGGAGAAAGCCTTGTAAATACGATTTTTTACGGCGTAACGTTGTGCATATATTACACCGCGTACACGCTCACCATGGTTACTTACTACGCGACTTTCACCGAGATAGTGGACAGCGAAGCGGACAGAAACTATATTTCCAACGTAAAATCGGTGTGCGATATCGTGTATTTCATCATCGGCTACGTGGCGGTGGGAATGCTGCTCAAAGGCATGAATATCCGTCTTGTCGCCATGATTTCGCTGCCGCTCGTGCTTCTGATGCTTATTCCCATGTTCATGATAAAGGAACCGTCCACGCTTAAGTCGGACGCGCCGCAGGAAAAATCGGTAAACCTTTTCAAATCGCTTGCCTATACGTTCAGGGACAGAAGCTTTGTTATATGGATGTGCGTGTATTCGGTTATGACTTTCGGAGTGCAGCTGTTTCTGGGCGGCATAAACGAATATTTTTCGTACACGGGCATGAGTATGATTCTTGTAATGCTGGCGGCTTTTGTTCCCGTTCCTTTTACGCTTGTACTGTACAATAAACTGATAGAAAAGCACGGATTCCGTTTTGCGTTCCGCTACGTTCTTCTTGTGTTTGCCGCCGGAATGACTGCACTGTTTGGAGTGTCGTTTCTTCACGAAGGAACGCTGCGCACGGTTTTGTCGATAATCGGCGGACTTATAAGTTCGTTTTCGGTGGGCGCGCTGTTTTCGGTGGCGTATTCGGTGCCGTCGCAACTTGCCGCCGAAGACGAGGCTCGCACGGGTATTACGCGGTCGGCAATGTACTTTGCCGTGCAGGGCTTGTTTGCCGGCGTGGCTTCAGGTATAGCAACCGGAATAGTTCTTGTAGTTCTTAAACAGTACGGCGGGATGAGTTATCTGACGCTTATTTCGGCAATAGCCATGGCGGTTTCGCTTGCGGGGACATGGTTGTTGCCGCACTCTATCGCCCGTCTCGGAAAAAAAG
Source organism: uncultured Clostridium sp. (assembly GCA_900555125.1). Lineage (GTDB taxonomy): Bacteria > Bacillota > Clostridia > Christensenellales > Pumilibacteraceae > Neoclostridium. The sequence goes on along the minus strand of USKH01000022.1, from coordinate 7,484 downwards.
AAAAAACCGAAAACCAAAAAATCGTCGGTGCGGAAACAAATACCGAAAGCGAAGAAAACAACTGAAAATGAAACAAAACAGATTAAACGGAAGGTTGTTCGAGCAAATGATACGCTCGGGATTAAACAACATTCGCCTGAAACAGGCAGAAATAAACGATATGAACGTTTTCCCCGTCCCCGACGGCGATACCGGCACCAATATGTGCCGCACTCTGTCGTCCGGTATAGAAAGCGCAACTTCTTCCGATTCGCTCGGAGAATACTTAAAAGGGGTCAGCTCGGGCATGCTGATGGGAGCTCGCGGAAATTCGGGCGTCATTCTGTCACAGCTGTTCAAGGGCTTTTACGCCGAGCTTGCCAAAGAGGACGTGGTAAATCCCGGGCAGGTAAAAAACGCGCTTATTTCGGCATATAAAACGGCATATCGCGCAGTCGTTCACCCGGTGGAAGGCACGGTGCTTACCGTCGCGCGCGAGGGAATAGAAAACATCAAAGGTCAGATTTACGGCTCGGCAACCATAGGCGACGCATTTTCAATGTACCTTGCCGAGATGCGTAAAAGCGTGCTTCGTACGCCCGATATGCTGCCCGCGCTTCGCGAAGCGGGCGTTTTAGACAGCGGTGCGGTTGGATATATAGCCATTGTGGAAGGCATGGTAAGGGCGTTTTACGGCGACCCCGTGACTTGCGACGGGATGGCTCTTCCGGGCAAAGAAAACACCGGAGGCGAAAACGTCAAAGCCAATTGCTTTAATGCCGACAGCCAATTTACTTACGGCTATTGCACCGAGTTTTTGTTGCAGCTTCTCAACGCAAAACTGCAAGAAAACGCATTCGATACGGGCAAATTCACGCAAAAATTGCAAACGCTCGGCGATTCGCTTGTGGTTATTCGCGACGGCGACATAGTAAAAGTTCACATACATTCTCAAAAGCCTGCTCCCGTGATAGAGGAAGCGCAACGTTACGGCGAATTTATTTCGTTCAAGCTGGAAAACATGACCGTTCAGCACACCGAAAAAAATGCGGTCAAACCGGAAAACCCGATAACTCCAGGCAAAGAGTTCGGCGTGATTGCCGTCGCCGAGGGTGACGGCACCGCAAGGCTACTTTCGGGAGTGGGGGCAGACATCGTTCTTCGCGGCGGTCAGACCATAAACACCCCGTCGTCCGATTTTGCCGACGCGTATCGCAGAATAAACGCCCGACAAATAGTCGTGCTGCCGGATAACGGCAACATTTATACAGCCGCGACGCAGGCAAAGGAAATAACGGGAATGCAGAACGTTACCGTAATTCCCACGCGCTCGGTTATGGAAGGATACTACGCGCTCGTTATGGGCAGCGCAGACATAGAAGATGCCGATGAGCGTATTTCCGCGATGAAAGAAGGCGCGGAGGGCGTTACGACGCTGTTCGTGGCAAAGGCGGTTAAAGATTATTCAGACGGAAATATCGGCTGCCGTAAAGGCGATTATGTTGCGTTTATAGGAAGCAGATTGGTCGCAGCCGAAAACGACGTAGTAAAAGCTACCGTAAAAGGATTGCGGCAAGTACCGGGCATAGAGGAAAAATGTGCGTTCACCGTACTTAAAGGGCTGTCGTTTACGGCAAACGACCAAGCCGGACTGGAAAGCGAGCTGGCGGAAAAATTCGGCGCAGCCGAGAGTACTTTTCTATATGGCGGACAGTCGGTTTACGACCTCGTAATAGGCATTTTATAGGAGAAAATATGAAGATATTGTATATTGTTCTTGCCGTAGTCGGCGGAGCGGCAGTCTTGTGGTTTTTAAGCACGATTCTGGTGTCGTCTATAATCTACACAATACTGCTTGTCCGCACAAGTAAGAAAAAATGGGCGAGAGGTTGCAGTTGGGACAACGAGGAACAACAGCGAATGTTCGACGAGGGCGCGCAGTGGGAAGAAAAAAATCAGTCTTTTCACAAAACTCTGTCGGTGGTAAGCGACAAATTCAGGCTTATCGGCGAATACTACGATTTCGGCAGCGATAAAGCGGTAATAATAGTGCCGGGCAGAATGGAAACCTGCACGTATTCGTGCTATTTCGCGCCGCAGTACGAAAAAAGCGGTTGCTTACGATAGACAACCGCAGCCACGGACTTTCCGAAGGCAGATACAACTGTCTCGGACTTAAAGAATGGCGCGACATTATAGCATGGGCAAAGCTTTTGCATGAAGAGCACGGCGTGAAAACTATTGTTTTGCACGGTATTTGTATAGGCGCGGCAACGTGCATGCTTGCCGTCACGAACGATCAATGCCCCGATTATATTAAAGGGCTGGTAACCGACGGCATGTACACCGACTTTTCCGAATCGCTTCGCCGCCATATATCCGAGAGAAACAAGCGGCTTTTTCCGGTGTTCAACGAGATTTTGTGGTATATAAAGCTGGTTTCGGGCAAGGATGTCGTTAAAAACGGTCCGCTTGCGCTGATGAAAAAACTGGATAAGCCCATTTTGTTTATTTACAGTAAAATGGACGCCTATTCGGTGCCGGAAAAAGCCCGGCTGTTGTTCGATTCGTGTCATTCGGACAAAACGCTCGTGTGGTTTGAAAAGGGTATTCATTCGCACGTACGCATAAACGCGCCCGAAAAATACGACGCCGCTATAGAAAAATTTCTTAACGAAAAAATAGAAAACAAGTAGACCGAAAAAAATTAAAGGAGGGTGTAAATGAGCGAAGACGATAAAAAACAAGGCGAAGAAAAAGACAAAAAAGAGCAAAAAAAACGCGGTAAAGGCGGAAAGATTGCACTCGCCGCCGTTGCCATCGCCTCGGGACTGAGCGCAGCGGGAGTTGTGGGAGGAGCCGCGCTTTATAATTCGTTTTTCAAGCGTTACGAACGCCCGGACTATTCGGTTACGCCCGGCATAGTGTGCTACGAGCGCGTGAAATCCGATTATCCGCGCGAAGAAATCTTTTTCCGTTCGGAAGGAGTCCGTCTTAAAGGTTATTATTATACCGTAGAGGGCGCAAAAGGACTTGTGGTCGTGGTGCACGGTCTGCATGCGGGTTCGGACGATATGTTGCCGATAATCACGTACATGCTGCGCCGCGGATACAATGTGTTTTCGTACGACGGCACGGGAACTTACGATTCGGAAGGCGACGGAACGGTGGGAATGTGCCGCTCTCTCGTCGATCTCGACAATGCGTTGTCTTTTTTGCAGCGCGAACCTCGCTTTGCAGCGCAGCCGCTCTTTCTCATCGGCCATTCGTGCGGCGGATATGCCGTAACGAGCGTGCTTTCTATAAAAAAAGGAATAAAGGCTGTTGCGGCGTATGCGGCTGTCGCCGATTGCTATACGCTTATCGCAGATAAAGGCAGACAATATGCCGGCGACCTCGCGGGAGAAGGATTGCCGCGCGTTTTTCTCGATGAATATCAGAAGCTTTTATTCGGCTCGTACGTCAATTACAACGGCGTAACGGGCGTAAATTCGACAAACATTCCCGTGCTTATCGCGCACGGCACCGACGATAATGTTATTTCCTATTGTTTGCAGTCGCTTATTTCGCATAAAAGCGAGATAATAAATCCCAATGTCGAATTTATGACTACCGAGGGACTTACTGGAGGGCATTCGAGCATACTTTTCAGCGAGCGCGCGGCTTTATACAAGCGCAGCGTGGATAAAGAAATTGCCGATATAAAAAAACGATACGGCGAAAAGGAAGGATATGAAAAAGTGCGACGGTTTGTTTCGACGGTAGACCATTCGCTTTATAGCGAAGTCAATTACGATTTGCTTGACAAAACGGCAAAAATGTTTGATAATATTATTCAAGGAGATTGACGAAGATATGTTTTGCAGAAAATGCGGAAAACCCGTCCCGGACGGGCAGGAATACTGCGATGAATGTCGCAAATTGGATATTGTAACAGGCGAAGTAAGCGACGATGGGTCAAACTCCGCAATGCAGGGGTTTGTACCTGCGCTTATTGCCGCGATAATAGCGGTTACTCTCATGGCACTCGTGCCGGTAGTTGCATGGCTTATGAGCGGGGGCTTTTCTGTTCCGAGGATTTTGAAAATTATAATTGCTTTGACGTTTGCCGCCGGCACCACTCCTGCCGTTATACTCGGAATAAAGTCCGTGCGGCTGTTTATCCGCCTTGCCCGTGAAAAAAAGAAAAAGCCCGTCGTAACGCTGGTACTCGGAATAGTTGCGCTTGCCTCGTCATTATCCGTCATCACCGCTTGCCTGGGTTTTATCAAGGACATAATAGTTGCGATGATGTAGAAAAGAGAAAAGGAGATATAAGATATGTTTTGTAAATATTGTGGAAAACAGCTGCCTGACGGAGATATCTGCCCCGAATGTGCGGCAAAACTTGAAGAAAAAGCTTCGGCTTCGGGTGCGTCCGCCGCACCTGTTCCGCAAAATAATCGCGCTGCGTATAACGGCGCGGAAATAACGAAACGGTTTGGAATAGGCAAAGCGGTTACCGCTATCGTTACGGGAATCGCATGCGATATATCGTCGGTATTAGGCTTTGTATTCGCTCTTCTGGCACTTTTCGGAAAACACCCCGACACCGTTTACGAAGGCATGACGCCCGAGCAAATCGAAGCGTTCCGCTCGATGGCACCGGGCTTTTCCGTCGCGGCGGATGTGCTTTTGTGCATTTCTGTTGTGCTTGCCGCAGTCGCATTCGTGTTTGGTATCAGGTCTATAAAAAATTTCACGACGGCAAAAGCGCAGGGAGTAAAGCCTGTCGTGACGCTCGTTTTCGGAATAATAGGAGTGGTTTGCGGCGCAATCAGCCTGTTTATGACGCTTATGGGTTTTTTCTGGGTGCTTGCAGGCAACGTAGTCGCGGCATAACGTAAACAGTTGAAGAAAAAAGAGGAGAAAAAATATGTACTGCAAATATTGCGGAAAAAAATTGGACGGCGCGATGGAAGTCTGCACCGAATGCGAGGAAAAATTGATAAAAGGCGAAAACCCTTTCTTTTCGGTGCCCGTGTACCGCGACCCGGTAAAGCAACTTAAACAAAGCCTTGCGGCGCAGAATACGCCCGAGCAGGCTTCTGCTTCAAATGAACAACCCGGCGTTCAAACCGAACAGAATATCGTAGAGGGAGAACAGCCGCCCGTAGAAGCCGAACAATCTGCCGTTCAACCCGAACAAAACGTTGTAAATCAGATACGTTCGCCGGAGACTCGGACATATCTTGGCAATCAGTCGCAATTACCGCAACAGAAAAAAGACTTTTACGGCAACGGATACGACAAATCGCCCTATTCCGCGCCTTCGCCGTATACAAGCAGGTCGGGCATTGCGTTCGGCGTTTTGTCGATCGTTCTTCCCTGGGCGGGATGGATTACCTTTATTTTTACGCTTCTCGCTCTTCTCGATTCCGGTTACGGCAACGGACCGACGGGAGTTATCGTGCTTCTTTCCATTTTAGTTGCGCCTTTCGTATTATCTCTTGTATTCGGAATAAAAGCCATAAAAACATTCAAAAAAGCGCGGATATACGGCGTAAGACCGGTTGCGGCGCTGGTTTTGGGAATAATCGGACTTGTGGAGTCGGGAAGTATAGTTTTGGCAATTCTCGAGTGTTTATAACGCTTTAACGTAAACGATTTGAGAATTTCGTAAAAAAGTAAAGAGGAAAAATACGATGTATTGTAAATATTGCGGGAGAAAATCGGACGGCTCAACTGACGTCTGCCCCGAATGTGAGAAAAATCATGCGCAAGTGCCTCAATCGAAGCGGGGCTCTGTTCGTGGTCGCCAACGCCGATATACCCGTAAATCCGGATTGTGGATGGCTATATCGGCGTTTATACTGAACTTTGCGGAATTTCTCTTTTACATAAACGTGTGGGAGCCTATTATTGACGGCTTATACGACAAAGGTTCGGCGGGTAAGGTGTTGTGGCTTTTTTTGAGCTTATTGTGTTTTTCCTTTTCTGCCGTAATGGAAATTGCGTCAATTGTGACTTTCAAAAGAGCAAAAGCTGCCGGAGTAAAGCCGGTTGCAACGCTGGTTATCGGAATAGCAGGATTGGTTTGTTCCGTATATCTCACCGTTTTCGGTCTTTCACTTTTTTGGTTGATTTAATTCAACGTTATTTTCGGAACCGATAGCTAAATAAAAATATACAAAAAAGAGAGAGGAGAATCAAAATGAAATGTAAATACTGTGGAAAAGAATGTCAGGGCGAAGTGTGCGAAGCCTGCGCAAAAATAGAAAACGCGGCAAACGGAGCAATCTCGTCGGCAAAATATGCGAAAGGAGAAGCTCAGTCGCAGCTTGACGGCGACGTTCGCTTGCACGACAAGCAAAACTGGAACGGACGAATGTTTTATTCCAAGTACGGTAACGCCGGATCTGCCGTTTCACTCGTTTCGGGAATAATAGCGCGGGTCGTTTCGCTTGTGGCGGTGTTGTTTGCATGGAATTTTGCGCTCGGAGCCGCCGAACTTTATAATACGCCCAATCACCCGCTTATGGACAGCATTGTCGAAAAGATGAGCCGCGATAAAACCATGATGATCGTTTCGCTCGTGTTTACGTTTGTTGCGTGCGCAGTTGCCGTCATCTTCGGAATAATTTCCATCCGTAAGTTCGTTACGGCGCGAAAAGCCGGCGGGAAACCGATAAAAACGCTGTCGCTCGGCTTGGTGGGGATAGTGCTATCTGCCATTTCGATAATCACGTGCTTCGTCGCGCTTTATTATTTTTCGGTCGGCTTGGCACTGTAAACGGGGTAACGTACCGCTTAAATCGGAACTACTAAACTTAAAATCGTTAAAAACATCCAAAAGAAAGAGAGGAGAATCAAAATGCAATGTAAATACTGCGGAAAAGAGACGACAGGCGAGATGGAAGTTTGCCCCGAATGCGAAAAAAGAATTGCCCTTGGCGAAAGTTTGACCGAAAAAACGGACAATGCCAAAGCCGATGCTTCCGTGCAAGAGGAAAATCCGGGCGATAAGCAAACAAAACCGGAAGTTAAACCAATGCAAAGAGTTTACGGAACGGGAAACAAATCCTGGCTTGCCGATAGAAAAAAGGAAGACGCCGAGAAAAACAAGAAAGCAGCAGAAAACGCAGGCTACGACAATACGTCCGGCATTATGTTCGGCATAATATCCGTTGCGGCACCGTTTTTAGGCTTTATGTGGATGATATATACGATGCAGATAGACATCGCCGGTGTCGTTGCGCGGTTGATTTTAATCGTGCTTCCCTTTTTAGGATCTTTTTTATTGTCGCTTATATTCGGACTGAACGCCATATACACGTTCAAGAGAGCCAACTCATACGGAGTTAAGCCCATTGCAACGCTCATATTCGGAATACTCGGAACCATCGAAGCGGTACTACTGATAATTGCGGTGCTGATCTTGTTCTTTTCTATGGGCGGCTGATTGCAGGCTTAACGGCAAAGTCACGTGTGTGGCAAAATTACATAGTTATTAAAAAATATTTATA
>USKH01000021.1 GCA_900555125.1 uncultured Clostridium sp. | reverse complement strand
TGTTCGAGCTTATACGCTTCGAGATGTGTCAGGCGCGCAAGACGCAAATCGAGAATTGCGTCCGCCTGGCGCTCGGACAGATTGAATTTGCGGCGCAGATTGTCGCGCGCTTCGGGCGTGGACTTGCTGTTTTTGATTACTTTAACAACCGCGTCGATATTGTTGACGGCGATAACCAGACCTTCGAGGATATGTTCACGGCGTTTTGCGGCGTCAAGCTCGCATTTCGTACGCTTTACGACGTATTCGCGCTGATATTTCACGTAATAGTCGAGTATTTGCAAAAGCCCGAGCACCTGCGGTTTCCCGTCGGCGATGGCAACCATGTTTATGCCGTACGAAACCGAAAGCTGAGTTGCCTTGAACAGCATTTCGAGAATGGGCTTGTAGTTACAGTCTTTTTTGATTTTTATTACGCAGCGAGTTCCGTTTCTGTCCGATTCGTCGGTAATGTCGCTGATGCCCAGAAGTATACCTTTTTTCTCGTCGCGCAGCTTGGAAATGGTTTCCAGCAGCAGCGCGCGGTTGACCTGATAGGGCAGTTCGTCGATAACCACGTTTGTTTTTTCGTATTCGCCGGGTTCGACGTGAATTTTTGCGCGTATGGTGATTTTGCCTTTACCCGTTTCGTATGCCTGAGTCAAGCCTTCTCCGCCGATAATATAGCCGCCGGTGGGGAAATCCGGTCCTTTCATGACCTTCATAAGCTCTTTAAGCGTGACTTTCGGCTCGTCGATATACTTTATCGCGGCGTCGATTGCCTCGCCTAAGTTATGCGTCGGAATATTGGTTGCAAATCCGATTGCTATTCCGCTTGCGCCGTTTACCAGCAGGTTGGGAAATCTTCCAGGCAGCAGTGCCGGTTCTTTAAGCTGATCGTCGAAGTTGCTGTTCCAGGGTACGATTTCGTCGTCGGGCGAGCCCATTCCCTTCATCATTTCGACGGCGAGCGGGGTTAAGCGGCACTCGGTATAACGCATTGCAGCCGCGCCGTTTCCGTCCACGTCGCCGAAGTTACCCTGCCCGTCCACAAGCGTTGCGCCCATATTGAAGGGCTGAGCAAGACGGACAAGTGCCTGATATACGGAAGAATCGCCGTGCGGATGATATTTACCGAGGCAGTCGCCGACAACTCTCGCGCACTTTTTGTACGGTTTGTCGGGCGTCAGACCAAGCTCCATCATATCGAACAGAATTCTGCGCTGAACGGGCTTCAATCCGTCCTCCACGCGCGGCAGAGCGCGGTCGAGAATGACGCATTCCGAATAGGGAATCATGGACTCGTGCATGACCTCTTCCATGGTTTTTATTATATAATTATGTTCCATTTATTCTCTCCGTATCAGTTGGTCGCGGTGAAATTATCCTGTTTGTTAAAGTTTGCATGCTCGACGATATATGCTTTGCGAAGATCTACCGCGTCGCCCATCAGAGTGGACACCAGAAGCTCTGCTTCTGCCGCTTCTTCTATCGTCACCTGAATCATTTCTCTCCTTTCGGGATCGAGAGTGGTTTGCCAGAGTTGTTCGGCGTTCATTTCGCCCAAGCCTTTATAACGCTGAATTTCCGCTTTTCCGTACTCTTTTTTCTTTTTTTCCAGTTCTTCGTCGGTATAAAGATACTCGGTTTTGTCTTTCTTGGATATGCGGTACAGTGGCGGCATACCTATGTACACGTGTCCCTGCGTGATAAGTTCGCGCATATAGCGATAGAAAAAGGTTAGAAGTATGCAACGTATGTGCATACCGTCCTGATCGGCATCGGACAGAATGACAACTTTGTGATACTTTAAGTTGTCAACGTTGAAACTGTCGCCTATTCCCGCTCCGAGAGCGGAAATTATGGTGCGTATCTCTTCGTTGGCAAGCACCTGGTCGATACGCTTTTTCTCGGCATTGAGCGGTTTGCCGCGAAGAGGCAGAATAGCCTGATAGGCGCGGTTTCTCGCTTGTGTACACGTGCCGCCTGCCGAATTACCCTCGACAATGAACAGCTCGTTGAGTTCGGGCTTTTTACCCGTACAGTTTTTAAGCTTTCCTATCGTATTGAAGCTGTCGATACTGTTTTTTTGACGGACAAGTTCTTTTTCTCTTCTTGCCGCCTCGCGCACTTTTGCGGCAAGCAACGCCTTTTTGAGTATTATTTCCGCAACGCCCTTGTTTTTCTTGAAAAACGCGGTAAGCTGCTCGGTTGTGATTGCGTCGCAGGCGACTTTCGCTTCCGAATTTCCCAGTTTGGTTTTGGTCTGACCTTCAAACTGAACGTTGTTCATTTTAATCGACAACACGACGGTTATTCCCTCGCGGTAATCGTCGCCAAGAAGATTTTCATCCTTTTCTTTCAACAGACCCATATTGCGAGCGGCGTCGTTAAGAACTTTGGTAAGCGCGCCCTTAAATCCGGTTTCGTGAGTGCCTCCTTCGCTGGTGGGAATATTATTGACGTACGAGAAAAAGTTTTCGGTGTACGCGTCGGTATACTGAAAAGCGACTTCGAGGTCTATTCCGTCTTTTTCCCCTTCAAAATATACAGGCGGATCGAATGCCGGATTTTTTGTCTCGTTGAGATATTTGACAAAATCGACTATACCGCCTTCATAGCAGTATTCGCGCACCAGATGTCCGTTGCCCATTGGAACGCGTTCGTCTTCTAAAACTATATGCACTCCTTTATTGAGAAAAGCAAGCTCTTTAAGGCGTTTGGATATAGTGTCCGTGTTGAATTTTACCGTTTCAAAAATGCGATCATCCGGATAGAACCGCACAAACGTACCCGTTTTGTCGGTTTTGCCGATTTCTTTGAGATGATTTTTCACCACGCCGCCTTTTATGTTGCCCTTACCGTCGTCAACGCTTTCAAAGTCCATTGCGTAGATCTTTTTGTTTTTGTATACTTCTACATGCAGGCTGCGTGACAGCGCGTTTGTAACCGAAGCTCCCACGCCGTGTAAGCCGCCCGAATGCGCGTAGTTACTGCTGTCGAATTTTCCGCCGGCATGCAGCTGCGTGAACACGACTTCGACGCCGCTCACCTTTTGCACGGGGTGAATGTCTACCGGGATTCCTCTTCCGTTGTCTTCCACCGAAGCCGAACCGTCTTCGTACAGTTTGACGCGTATGGTATCGCCGTAGCCGTTGGCTATTTCGTCCATACTGTTGTCCACTATTTCCCACAGAATATGGTGCAGACCTTTGACGCTGGTCGTTCCGATATACATACCGGGGCGCAGACGAACGGCGTCCAGACCTTCCAGCACGCGTATATTTTCCGCTTTGTATTCCTTTGCCATTGATTTCTCCTATATAGGGTAGTTTCGCTTTTACATTATACCATATTTAGATAAATTTTTCAAGGCTTTGACGGGCAAAAAGAGTTTTTTAAGCAATTTATAGCCGCAAAAGGCATATACGAGGCTCGCGGGCGAATAACTTTAAACAGGGCAGACACAATATTTTGCGGAGAGTATTTTTATATGAAAAAAATAGTTTTGACGGGCGGCGGAACAGCCGGACACATAATACCCAATCTTGCGCTTATTCCTTATTTAAGCGGAAACGAGATTCACTATATAGGCTCGGGCGGAATGGAAAAAACGTTTGCCGCAAACTCGGGCGTTATATACCACGAGATTCCGTGCGTCAAACTTGTCCGTAAGCTTTCGTTTTCGACGCTTGCGGTGCCGTTTAAGCTTATGAAATGCGTGAATGAAGCAAAAAGAGTTTTGCGTGAGATAAAGCCCGACGTCATTTTTTCCAAGGGCGGCTACGTTTCTCTCCCGGTAGCTCTCGCCAAGCCGAAAAAAGTCCCGCTTATTCTGCACGAAAGCGACTGTACGCCGGGGCTTGCAAACAGACTTTCAATCGGAAAATGCGACGTTATGTTTACGTCGTTCGACTGTATAAAAAACAAAAAAGCCGAATGTACAGGCTCTCCCATTCGACGAGAACTTTACTGCGGCGATAAACTCAAAGCCGCGCGCGAATGCGGTTTTTCGGGAAAAAGAAAAGTTTTGCTGGCTTTCGGCGGATCGCTGGGTGCCAGAAGCATATGCGAAGCGGTACGGAAAAACGCCCCTTCTTTATGTGAAAAATACGACGTAGTTTTGGTTACGGGAGCGGGCAATTCCCGCAAAAGCGACGTTCAGGGCTTTGTCGAAAAAGAATTTTTGCCGGACATAGGTAATTATTTCGCGCTTGCGGACATCGTTATATCTCGCGGCGGCTCCAACTCGCTTTTCGAACTTATGTCGCTTAAAAAGCCGACTTTGTGTATTCCGCTGCCAAAGGGAATAAGTCGCGGCGACCAGCTGGACAACGCCGCTTATTTTTCAAAAAAAGGTTGTATAGAAGTTCTGCCGGACGGCGAATATCTTTCGGAAAACCTTTTGACAGCCGTCGAAAGCACAGATCAAAACAAAAAAAGCCTTTGCAAAAACATGCAAAAGCTTAAAAACACAGACGGCACGAGAAAAATCGCGCACCGAATACTCGCTGCCGCAAACGGAGAGCGTATTATCGGTGAGCAGCACCCACGAAATCTTTGATATTTTCTATACCGTATCGTTGCATTGCTGCGGAAAGTTGAGAGCAAATTCTTTCCAAAACAGAAGGATCGAGCATTACAGCCTCGTCTATCTGCACAAGCGAAGCACCCGCGGCAATCATTTTAAGCGCGTCTTCGGCACAATTGACTCCGCCGCATGAAACGATGATAAGTCCCACGGCATCGAACGCTTCGAAAACGTCGCGCATGATTATCGGCTTCAATTGGTACGAATCATACCTGCAATCGCATGAAAAAACAGGCTTTTTGGAAGCGAGGTCGATATCTGTTCCGAAGCGAGTGCCGGGAATGACTATTCCCTCCGCTCCGCCGTCCTGCGCCGCCTGCGCCATATCGCGAATATTGTTAACCGTAGGACACAGCTTGGCAAACACAGGCTTGCGCACGCGGTATTTTACCTCGTTGATTATTTTATAAAGAGACGTAGCGTTTTGCCCGAAGCGTATGCCGGAATTGTCGCGGTTGCGGCAGGACGAATCCAGTTCGAGAAAGCCCACAGCGTCGCTCCTGTCCAGTATTTCGGCAACTTTTACGTATTCTTCTATCGTCGAACCGCCGACCGACGCAAATGTTTTTCGGTTATAACGTTCTTTAAGTACAGGCAAACGTTCTTCCTGAACGCGATAAACGCCGGGATTGGTAAAATAATCGGTTTCCAACACGGAAGCCGTTTTATAATTTTCTATACGCTCGGTTTCTCTCTCGTCGGGTTTCATGGTAACGCCGGGCAGAACGAGCGAAGACAGCTTGTTTATATCGGGAATACCCACCGCGTCGTAGCCGTAGCCCACCGTCCGGCTTGCCGGAATAATGGGGTCGGGGAAAACGACGTCGCATAATTTGATTGAAGTATCGGGCATGTTTTTCTCCTGTGCCGAAAAGATTTTTCGTTTAAATTATCTTTTATTCCACGTCGAAATCTATTTCACGGCCACGGAAATAGTATTTCTTGTCGTGATCGGAAATGGGACGGACAACCTTGCACGGATTGCCGTACGCTACGCAGTTGGCGGGAATATCGCGCGTTACTATGCTGCCCGCTCCTATTACCGTGTTGTCGCCTATCTCTACGCCGGGCAGAATAACCGCTCCTGCTCCTATCCATACGTTGTTACCGATACGTACCGGAATGTTATACTGCATTGCCTTAACGCGAAGGGCAGGAAGTATGGGGTGACCTGCCGTTGCGATGACCACGTTGGGCGCGCACATTACGTTGTCGCCTATAATTATATCCGCGTCGTCCACAAGCGTGAGATTAAAGTTGGAATAAAAGTTATCGCCCACATGCGTGTGGCAGCCCCAATTTGCGTGCAGCGGAGGCTCTATATATGTGTTTTTACCCATAGAACCGAGTAACTTTTTAAGAATCTCATGGCGTTTTTCGGCTTCGGACGGACGAGTTGCGTTGTAATCGTAAAGTATTTCATTGTATTTTCTCTGGTCGGACATTATATCTCCTGCCGTCGGATCGTAGACAAGCCCTTTATACATTCTTTCTCTGTTGTTCACGTTTAATTTCCTCCGCGCGAAAAGAATTCGCGCACGTTTCTTATAACATTATATCACCGGGCAGACAAAAAGTCAAAGTTTTGCCTGCACGAAATAATCTTTTATCCGCTTTGCCGCCTCCTCCGCTTTTTCTTCGCCACCCAGCGCCGACAAACGAAAAAAGTCTTCGCTTCTTTCGCCGAATCCCGAACCGGGAGTTATCAATATGCCCAACCGATCGAGAAAAAAATCAAATGCGTCGATTTTTTTCATAAAATCGGGTTTTTGCACCCACAGATAGGGCGAATACGCGCCGCCGAACACCTTGAAACCGAATGTTTCGAGCGGACCGGCAAGCTTTTCCGCAGCAGCGATAATTTTACCCGCAAACGCCGCGCTCTCGCGCTCGCCATCTTCGGATAAAGCCGCGGCGCACGCTTGCTGCACAACGTAGGCAAGCCCGTTGTAACCGCATGACAGCATTCGTTCATACGTCTTTTTAAGCCGCCCTCCGGCAACAGTTTCGGGGATAATAGTCCATCCCGCCCTGAGTCCCGTAAAACACGCCGACTTACTAAGGCTGCCTATTTCCACGGCATAATCGCGCATGCCCTCCGTTTCGTATACCGAGCGCACTTTATCCGGCGAAAAACAAAAGCGTTCGTACGCCGAGTCAAACATAATTACCGATCCGCTTTTTTTACAGAAAGAAAGCCACTCGGCCATTATGTCCCTTCCTATTGCCGTGCCGGTCGGATTATCGGGCGAACACAAAACTATAAGGCGGGGTTTGTTCGTCAAACCGTACGGGAGCGGAATAAAACCGTCTAAGGCGCTTCTTTCTATTTTTTTCACTTTCTTATTAAGACTTAAAGCGCACTCCTCATACGCAGGATATGCGGGCGAAAATACTACTATTTCACAATCGACCGCGGCAAAAAGACGCATAATAGCACTCTTGGCTCCGTCGCCTACAAATATTTCGCTTTGTTTTATATCCGCTCCCGACAAGCGTTTGTAGTAGTCCGCAATTGCGCTTTTGCAAAACTCGTACCCGCTTTCCGGTCCGTATCCTCTGAAAGTTTTGCAATTGCCCTGAGCCTTGCATGCGATTACGAGCGCACGTACGGCGGCAGCCGGCAGCGGTCCGCTTACGTCGCCTATTCCGAGATCTATAAGCTTATTTTCGGGGTGAGCGGCCGCATATTCGGCTTTTTTCTTCTCTATCTGAACAAATATGTAATTTTCGCGCATTTTTGAAACGCAATTATTGATTTTTATACTTTTCACAGCCTTACCTCGCCGTCGAAAACAAAATTCGCCTCTCCCGTCAGCGTGCATAAATAATTTTTGTCCACGTTCACGTAAAGCGTTCCGCCGGGATATTTTACCGTAATTTCGCCAAGCGAGAAATACCCGCTATAAACTCCGAATGCGGCTATTGCGCACGCTCCGCTGCCGCACGACAACGTTTCGCCGCTGCCCCGCTCGAATACGCGCGCCAAAGCCGAATTTTTGCCCGTTACCGAAAAAATCTCGGTATTATGTAAATCGGGACGAAAATTTTTCAACGAAAAAAAGTCGGATGAGCGCACGTCGTCCGTCTTTTCCGTTCTGTGCGGATTACCGAGCGACACGATGGTTTTTCCGTCGCGGTCATTTGCAAATTTCGCTTGCCCGATTTTTGCCGAATAGTACGTTTTTTTGTCGCGTACAATCTTTTCGACAATTTTTTCACCGCAGTCGGTTTCTATTCCGATTATATTGCCCGAAAATTTTTTACGCTCGAAACAATATTTCGCAACGCAGCGCAGCGCGTTTCCGCAAAGCTCGGCACGGCTGCCGTCGGCGTTGTAAATTTCCATGCAAACGTCGGTTTTTCGGGACGATTTTATAACCACCAGCCCGTCCGAACCCACCGAATAGCGGCGCGGCGATAATTTTTTTGCTACTGCGGACGCATCGACAAGCGAAAAATTCGTGCAATCGACATAAACGTAATCGTTGCCGCACGCCTGCATTTTAGTAAATTTCAAGTTCATTATTTTTCTCCGAATACGTCGTCCGCGTCATATAACCCCGCGGGAAGCGACACTATCTTTTTTGCGGCAAAAATCGCGCCCTCCGCAAAAGCCCGACGGGAAAAAACTTCGTGACAAAGCGTAAGAGTCTGGTTTTTACAATCGAAAACAAGCTCGTGCCTGCCCGCGCAGTCGCCGCGTCGAACCGAAAATATTTCCGCTCCGCCCACCGACAGAGCAAGCTCTTTCGCCGTTCCGCCCGGGCAATCGAGTTTACCCTTTCGGTGCGTTTCGACTATGGTTATTTCGGCGTTTTTTAAAATATTTTTTGCGGTTTGAGCCGCTTTTTCAAGCGCGTACGCGCCAAGCGAAAAATTTGCCGCGCACAAAACGGGAATGCTTTTTGCCGCATTTTTTATTTTTCTTCGCTGCTCTTCGTCATGCCCCGTAGTTCCGATAACTACGGGAACGGCGTGTTTTCGGGCAAAACGCAACGTTTGCTCGGTGGCGCAGGCGCATGCAAATTCGATAATCACGTCGAAATCGGCGGTTTTTTCCCGTTCGATACGATTATTCTCGTCAAAACCCGCAACAACAAAAAAGTCGTCGAGTTTGTCGAGCGCGGCAATTTCGCGTCCTAATTTTCCGCTTATTCCCACTATAGCAGCGCGCATTTTTCTTCCTCCGCAAACAGTTTGTCGCACATATCGAACAGGACTTCGCAATCGGCACCTTCAATCGGCGTGAGAGGTAATCTCAATACATTTTCAATAATACCGGCATGCGCCATTGCCGCTTTAACCGGCGACGGACTGACAAAAGCAAACAATTCCCCCACAAGCGGGCGCACAAGCAGTTGCAAACGCGCGCTTTTTTCGCAATCACCGAGAAAATACGCGTCGCATATTACGCGCGTGATGTTCGGAAACAGATTGCCGAGAACGGAAACAACCCCTCTTCCTCCTATTGCAAGAAGCGGAGTTATCACGCCGTCGCAGCCCGAATATACAGGAAGTGCGTTGCCGCAGGCAGCCGCGATTGCCATGACTTTATTCATCGAGCAATCCGCTTCTTTCAACCCTGCGATATTGGGGTGAAGCGAAAGCTTTTTCGCCGCGGAAACGGTAAGCGACATTCCTGTTCGGGAAGGAACGTCATAAGCTATCACAGGCGCCGGCGAGGCGTCCGCAACCGCATAGAAATGAGCGATTATTCCGTCTTCGCCGGGATTGTTGTAATACGGCAACACTACAAGCACCGCATCGGCACCGGCATGTGCCGCAGCTATCGTATATTCAATGGTTTGCGTAGTGCAGTTGGTTCCCGTGCCGGCTATTACGGGAAAAACGCCGCCCGCTTTTTCCGCTACGAAGGCGACGTTTTTAATTCTCTCCTCAAAAGTAAGGCAACTTGCCTCACCGGTGGTTCCGTTTACGACCACCGCAGACACATGCGCCCTTTTCTGCTTTTCGACAATGCGCTCAAACGCTTCGTAGTCCACTTCGCGATTTTTATCGAAAGGCGTAATAAGTGCGGTTGCCGCGCCCGAAAAAACTTGTTTTTTGCTTTGAATTTTTTCCATAACGATATTTATGACGCAAAACAAGTTTTCGTGCTTGTCTACGAAACGGTTATTTCCGTGCTCACCTCGAATTTGCATTCGTCAAGCACTTTGCCTCCAGAAGAAACGAATTGCTTATACTCTTTGGTATGGAAACGGTACAATTTCTGCTCGGTTTCAAACACATCGCAACCGAACGCAACACTTTCCGACAGCGTTTTTTCTATTGCTTTTTTAACGCACCTTTCGAAATTGCTTTTATAAGCCGTATTTATTTGATCGGGAGAAAGACTTTTGCGCATGGCAACTTCGTTTACGCGCTCGCGATCGGCAGCTTTCAGCGTTATTTTCGCCGTTAAGAGCGAATGCGGCACGCCGTCCGAAAAAAACGTCTTGTTTGTAAGCGACACTTTGCTTATTTCGCCCGACAGCGTTCCGACGTCCTCGTTGCCGATTATAAAATTCGGGCAAACGAGCCATCCTTTTTTTGTATGGGAGTCGTAATACGAAAGCCCGAGCGACGCCTCGCGGCTGAGTTTTCCCACCAATTTTCCGGATAAAAACAAAGCGTTGCGGTTTATCGAACACGGCTCGGATTTTTGTTCTGCGCCGCCGGACGAATCTTCCTCTCCGCCGCCTGTTCCGCCATGGGACTTTTTCATCTTAATGAGCGGTGCCGTGGCACTTTTGGCTTTTGCGGAGCTGTCGGACACAAACTGAAGAAGAGTTACCGGTTTTGCTCCCGTGTTTCTGGTAGCCCCGTTCATAAGCTCGGTGAGAATGGTTGCCGAATCGAAATTCATAGAAGCGGCGTCTTTTAGTATCTCACATCCGTCACCGTCGTCGGCAAGCGCGAAATAAGCGCCCGGGCTTACCGTCCCGGACGATAAAAGCACCGACAAGACGACGTTTACTCCCTGTTTTGCAAGCTCGTCGCCGGCAATTACCACTCCGCACAAGCCGGTTTCCAAACTTTTGCCCGTCTTTCTCTCTATATCGGACATGCATGCGGCTACGCTTTGCCCGCTGCCGGAAATCGGAACGCTTACGACCGAACCTCCTTCGCTGCTACCAGGCTTTGGAAGTGCGGCGGAAACCGTGGTTTTCAGCATGCCTTGGTCGTAGTCTATTGCCATTGCTACCGCAATAAGTTTTTCGGTAATATCTCCGTCGCCGTCCGCTCCCGGAGTCATTGTCATGACAAGCGCAAGCACAGCCACGCAGCATGCGACAATTTTATTTCTGAGTTTTTTACTTTTAAGTTTATTTTTATCCAGGCTCATCGCTCTTTTCTCCTTCGCCGGCGCCGCAATAGTCACGCCCGGCGTCCGATTTTTCGCCCGGGCTTTTATTTTTCTTTGCGTATTTTATATTTGCGGCTATAAATACAACGGCGGGCATACAATACTCTACAAACGAAAATATTAATTTTGCCCACAGCGACGTTGACAAAACGTAAACTTTACCC
>USKH01000020.1 GCA_900555125.1 uncultured Clostridium sp. | reverse complement strand
CAAGAGAAGGCATTGCATTTATAGCGCCGCGTTTTGAAACACAAAAAGCCGCAACATTTGCCGCAAAATCACCGAACTTCCGAAGTTCTTCACAGGAAATCTCTGATGGCATTATATTTGCGTCTGTCAATTTATAGAGAAAACCTCCCATAAATGAATCGCCCGCCCCCGTCGTATCCACTACTTTTACTTTTCTGGGCGGAATGTGCGTTATTACCGAGCCGTTTGTGACGTATGCTCCCTTGCCGCCCATGGTTATCACGACGTTTTTTACACCCGCGCGGTAAAGCGCAGACACGGCTGCGGCAAGCGACGCGTCGTCCTTGACCGCTATGCCCGTTAAAATTTCGGTTTCGCTCTCGTTGGGGCAGATAATATCCGTGTTTTCGAGCAGACGTTCGGGAAGTGCGACGGCGGGTGCCGGATTAAGCACGACCTTCATTTTCTTTTTATGCGCAAGCTCGGCAGCGTAGCACACCGTATCCATGGGAATTTCCAGTTGCATTATAAGATAATCGCCCTCTTTGGCGTCTTTCAGCCCTTCGTCCACGTCCTCTTCGCAATAGTCGTGATTGGCTCCGGCGGACAGAATAATGCGATTGTCTCCGTTTTCCACCACTATCATGGCAACGCCGGTGGGACAAGAGGAAAGAGTTACGTTTGATGCGTCCGCTCCGCAAGCAAGGAGATTTGCTATAAGGTCTTTGCCCTGAGCGTCATCGCCCACCTTTCCTATCATTTTTACTTTTCCGCCCAGTTTTGCTATTGCGACCGCCTGATTGGAACCTTTTCCCCCTGCCGTCGTGAAAAATTTAGTAGCCGAAATGGTTTCGCCGTTGACCGGCATGTACGGTACTGTTGCCACCATATCCGTATTTATGCTTCCGAGAACGTATATCATACTTTTTTTCTCCGTTTTTTCGTGATTGTCACTACGAATATAATACCATTTCCGCTTATATTTGTCAAGCGGGAAGCACACAATACGGCAAGGAGGTTTTTATGAAATCACACAATAAAAAGTACGTTCTGAGAAACAAACCCGGCGCGCCCGTGTACCGCCACCTCGCCAAATACACAATGATTGCTCCCGACGACGTCGCCGACACGTCCAAAAGTTGACGATTTTGGAAAGCGGAAAAAGGGATTTTATAGTACCGTAATAATATCGTTTATCACGGCATTTTCCGCGTTTTAAAACCTCGTCCTTCGGGAGAGATGGCGGCGTCAGTCGACGAAGAGGGTTATCTTCTTGCTAAACACAAAAACACGACGATTTTTCCGCCGTGCTTTTTGTCGTTACGTTATTTCAAATTATCGATAACCCGTTTTGTTAAATATAATTTCTCTCTGCGCCTGTCAAATAGGCGTTATAAGAGCCTATCTTTATTTTCATCCATTGTTCCTCCGTTCCCCTGTAATTAACTTCTTTAAGCTTTTTACAGCCACTGAACGCCCCATCCCCTATACTCGTTACGCTGTCCGGGATGGTTATGCTCGTAAGACTGCTGCAATCGTAGAACGCCCATTCCCCTATGCTCGTTACACTGTCCGGGATGGTTATGCTCGTAAGACTGCTGCAACCATAGAACGCCCTATCACCGATAGAAGTTACGCTGTTTCCGATTGTTACGCTTGTTAAACCGCTGCAACCATAGAACGCAGAATTACCGATAGAAGTCACGCTGTTTCCGATTGTTACGCTCGTAAGTCCGCTGCAACCCCAGAACGCAGAATCGCCGATACTCGTTACGCTGTCAGGAATGGTTATGCTCGTAAGTCTGCTGCAACCGGAGAACGCATCTTGTCCTATACTCGTTACACTGTCAGGAATGGTTATGCTTGTAAGACTGATGCAACGCTCGAACGCATAATCACCGATAGAAGTTACGCTGTTTCCGATTGTTACGCTTGTAAGTCCGCTGCAGCCATTGAACGCCGCACCGGCAATACCGCGCGTTCCTTCTTTTATAACGGCTTTTACTATACTCTTATTTGCATCGACAGCCCAACCGTCCACATAGTATATTCCGTTTTCATACTGTCTCAGTTTGGCACAGCCCCTGAACGCATACCTACCGATACTCGTTACACTGTTCGGGATGGTTATGCTTGTAAGACTGCTGCACTCGGAGAACGCATATTCTCCTATGCCCATTACACTGTCCGGGATGGTTATGCTTGTAAGACTGCTGCAACCGGAGAACGCCTCATCCCCTATACTCGTTACGCTGTTCGGGATGGTTATGCTTGTAAGACTGCTGCAGCCCCAGAATGCACATTCTCTTATGCTCGTTACACTGTCCGGGATGGTTATGCTTGTAAGACTGCTGCATTCCCCGAACGCCCAATCTCCTATACTCGTTACGCTGTCGGGAATATCCACGGAAACAATATTGGTGTTTCCGCGAAAACAACTTTTATCAATCGAAACAATCTTCTTACCATTGTAAACAGAGGGAATTATAATATTTTTATCTGTTGCAGCGCCCATTCCTGCCAAAATCAGCGTGTTATCTTCTTCTCCGTCAAGATATTCCAACCCCTTTGTGGAAATATCCTCGTTGCAAGTTAAACATATTCCGTTTTTATTTTTATGTCCGAGTGCTTTTACAATTTCCTGCTTTACAAATACTGCATTGCAACGAGAACAATGTTTGCCTTCCGTCAAGCCGGTTTTTGTGCATGTTGCTTCTACTGCTTCGTCAATCACTTCTGCGTGTCCGAGCGCCGGCAACGCTTGCTTTTCGCTCTCTCCACACTTGCCGCACGAACGAGTTTTCTCGCCTTCGGTTTCGCAAGTCGCTTCTTTCTTTGTCGTCCATTCGCTCCACTCGTGCTTGCACTCGCACGCCGATAATGCGAAAAGCGACGTAAACGCCAGCACGCATAACATCGTGATCAGAACGATTTTTACCGATTTTTTCATGTCGTATTCTCCTTTACCAAAACGTCAAATCAGGGTAATTATCGTAAATATTATACCGCGCATCATCTCGTTTTGTCAAGCAAATCACCTCTCCTGCTTTTTTTGAAAAAAAAGTACGGTGCTTTTTTACAAAAGTAAGGTCGGTAATCTACAATACATAAGCAGAAAAACCAACTCTGATACTACAATAACCCTAACTCAAAAGTTTTTTGCCCACTTTTTTACAAAAAAGTGCGGTTTTCCCCGAAAAAGCACTGCAAATAATACACGGGGATTGCCGACCAGCCATGGCAAAGGCTGCCTGCTCCGCCGAAATCCGCCGCACCGAGTTCGGTTTCCCAAAAAGTCCCTGTCTCGCCGGACAGCATTTTCCCGTACTTATTTTTTATGTCTTCGACAATGAAATCACGGTATTTTTCGCCACGTTTAATAAGCGCGTCGTATAAAAACGTATTCATCGACAGCGTAATGGGAATCATTCCATTCCCGCAAACTGTTTTTTCGGCAAGCTTATCGTCGCCCAATCCTATAAGAAGAGCAAAAGCGTTTCCGAGCTGCGAATAATTTTCCGTAAGCGTGTTCAGTTTATACATTCCTTTTTCCGCGGAGAAAAAAGTCTTTTCGATAGCCCGAGCCGTTTTTTCGACGCCAATCTCAACGCCGGACAATTGCCCGTAAGCGCGCATAGCGTACACGTAAGCGCAGTTAAGAATAAGGTCGTATTGATTTTCGATAACGTTGCCCCGCTCGTCCTTAACGCAGTCACAGCTGCCGTCGCTCCACTCGTAAAAATTCCAGCACGGCGACGGGAAAACGGGAATAAGTCCGTCCTCGTTCACCCGGGACGAAAAAGTCCCGTAAAGAGCTTTGAGCGTATCTCCGACTTCATCGAGAATGCTGCGGTCGCCCGTGTGAGCGACATATTCGTACGTCTGAACGAAAAACATCAGCGAAAAGAAAGGAATGGGTAGCTTAACGCCGCTCGGAGCGCATATCGCCAGCAAGCCGCCGTCCAGACTTTTGGCGAGTAGCGTGAGATTATACCGCTGATATTCACTACCCTCGAACGCATAGTAACCGCACAGCATCTGATTTCGGCTGTCCAGCGCGTACAAAGCCTGCTCGCGCCACGGGCAGTCCTCGTAATGCTCGTGCATGCACGCGCGCAGAGTGCGAACTCCCGCGTCGTAAATGTCCTGCAAAAATCGGTCGGAGAGCGTAAATTCCTTCTGCTTGACGAGATACTCAACTTCGTTAAGTCCGATATAATCGATTTCTATATCTTTTTCGCTTTCGACAAACATATATCGACAAGCAAACCGACGAAAAGAGTTGAAATACTCGTTGTTTCCCGGTTTTGCCACATATTCCGCGCTGAAATCTCGGTCGCCGATAATCCGCGGGACTTTGCCATCGGCAGTAAGATGCTCGCCGTACGACACCGTAATTTTCTGTTTGACGTCGCTTATAAACGAAAAATCGGGATACCCCACTACTTCCCGCCCGAAATCGACAAGATATCCGCCGTCGGTTTTCCGAGCTTCTCCTTTTGCCCGACCGATAAGGCTCAGCGGCTTACGTTTTCTTTCGGTTGCGAAAATTTTGCCCGCTTCGTCACTGTTAGTAAAAGGCGCGTTATTGTCGCCGTTCGCGTCGAAAAGAAAGCTGTAACCCAGTTGCACGGTAATTTTCTTGCGGTATCCGCTTTTATAGAACGGATTTATGCGGGAGAGCGTGTTTCTGCCGCTTTCGGCAAGCGTTTTTCCGCCTTGAATAACTTTG
Organism: uncultured Clostridium sp.; assembly: GCA_900555125.1. GTDB lineage: Bacteria > Bacillota > Clostridia > Christensenellales > Pumilibacteraceae > Neoclostridium. Next base: position 6,677 of record USKH01000020.1, on the reverse strand, counting down.
TACGCCAAAAACGCGTCGGCGTTTATGTACACCTGGCTGTCCTCGCCGTAATGCCACACGGTGATAAACAATTGATTGTTTTCTTTGCAATATTCGGTTATATCGATTTTATCGTATTCGCGGGAAAAAGGGAAGTCCGAACACGCCGAAAACGCAACCGGTTTGCCGTTAACATTCGCCGAATAATTGCTGTCGCACGAAATTTCAAGAAATATTCGCTCGCCGCAGCAATCAGCCGCAAAACAGTCCTTAAAATCGACGTACGTATCACGCGCTTTAACGTCGCCGCTCCATATTGCGGTAAATTCGTTTTCCCGAAAAACAGATTTTTTCACAAAGTTCTCCTATATAATTTAATTTCAAGCAAAGCTTTTTCCCTCTCCGTCGGCTGACGCCGCCACCTCTCCCGAAGTGAGAGGCTTTAAAACCTTCGCACAAATAGATCAATTGAAAAACGGGTTAACTTGTCCTACCGTTTAAAGGCTCGCCCTCCGGGAGAGCTCCCGCGTCTGCGGGTGAGAGGGCTTTATCACATTATACCACAGCAGTGCGCTTTCGTCCATCCGTTTTTACATATTAAAAGTAGGATTTTACGACTTGTTTCGAGTCAAAAGTGTGCCCACCAATACAAAACAAGGTTGGTTTCTCCGCTTCACAAGCAGAAAGACCAACCTTGATTTAACTATTCACTTTAACATAACTCAAAAGTTTTTTGCCTTCTTTTTTACAAAAAAGAAGGGGCTTACTTTTTTACAAAAAAGTACGGGTCGATTTTGGCAAGACCGCCAAGCGAAGTCTCGCGATAGCAGGCGCTGAGATCCTCGCCGGTCTCTTTCATGGTTTTAATCACGCGGTCAAGCGATATTTTGCGCGTGTCGAACAAAAATTCGGCAAGATCGGCGTTTGTCACCGCGCTCATGGCGGCAACGGCGTTGCGCTCGATGCAGGGTATCTGAACAAGCCCCGCAATCGGGTCGCAGGTAAGACCGAGATGGTGTTCGATCGACATTTCGGCGGCGTACTCGATTTTATCTATGCTCGTGCCACGCAGCGAGCATAGCGCGGCGGCGGTCATGGCGCACGCACTGCCTATTTCCGCCTGGCAACCGCATTCCGCACCCGAAATGGACGCGTTTGTTTTTATAAGATTGCCGATAATTCCCGCCGTTGCGAGAGCATGACATATTTTTTCATCGTCGCAGCCGTACTTTTTTTGATAATGATATAAAACCGACGGAAGAACACCCGCCGAGCCGCACGTGGGCGCGGTTACTATGGTTTCGCCCATGGCGTTCTGCTCGCCCACGGCAAAAGCGTAGGCGCAGATAAAGCGCGAATCGGCGTTTTCGGCGGACTTTGACAGCCCTTCGTACAAAGCCTTGGCGCGTTTATTGACGTTAAGCCCGCCGGGAAGCACGCCGTCGTCGGCTATTCCGCGCGCAATGGACTGCTTCATGGCAGACCAGGCTTCCAGCAGGTATTTTTCAAAATTCTCGTCCTCGTGCGAGTAAACGAACTGCCATAAAGAAAGGTCGTTTTTCTTGCAGCAATCGCGAATTTCCCCGAAAGAGTTTTCGCTGTAAACGACAGGGCTTTCCGGCGAGCATTCCTTCTCAAACCTGATATTGCCGCCGCCCACGCTGAAAACGCGCGCTTTTGCAATCGGCTTGTCGCCCTTGAAGGCAAAAAGCTCCATGGTGTTGGGATGCGGAAGATGGGTCGTTTTAACGTCGCACGTCACTTCCGCGGGGAAAGGCGCAAACGTCTTTTTAATAACCGTGTCCGTGCCGTGCCCCTTGCCCGTAAGAGCCAGCGAGCCGTATAAAACCGCCTTGAAGTTGTCCGCTTCGGGATGATTGCGGCGGAATATCATGCAGGCGCGCTCCGGCCCTATCGTATGCGATGAGGACGGACCTCTGCCGATTTTGTATATTTCTTTAACCGAAGTCATTCCCGATTGCCCGGACTGCGATTGTGACATAACTTTGCCTCGAAAAAGTAATTTCAAGTAAATTATAGCATATAGCCCGCCAAAATAAAAGCGTTTTGCGGAAGAAGAGATAAAAATCGTTTGTTTTGAAAAAGAGTGCAAAAAGAGCGGCGGCAAAAACGTCGTTCTTTTTTGTATAAAAAAACGACAAAGGCTGAAATACCTTTGCCGGAATTAAATTTAAAATTAAGTGTTATCGTTACCGAAAAATCGCAGACGTATTGCCGTAAACAGAGCATATAAAGCCCGACAAAAGAATTCTGCCGCGAACTAAAACGGAAGTACGCCGAGGTGTTCGAGCAGTATTTTAATACCCATGAGGATAAGAACCGCGCCGCCGATGATTTCCGCAACCGATTTGTTTTTCGCTCCGAACACGTTGCCGACTTTAACGCCGACGGCGGAGAGAGTGAAGGTAGTGGCACCGATAAACAGTGTAGCCCACCAGATATTGGCGGACAGGAACGCGAAAGTCACGCCCACGGCAAGCGCGTCTATGCTTGTTGCGATTGCCATAAGCAGCATGGTTTTGAATCCGAACGGGTTATCCGACTTTTTATCTTCGTCATCGTTTTTGCACGCCTCTATAATCATGCTTATTCCGATAAGAAGCAAAAGCGCAAAGGCAATCCAGTGATCGACCGCCTCTATATGCGGAGCGACGAGAACGCCTGCAAAGTAGCCGATAAGCGGCATCAGCATCTGAAATCCGCCAAACCAGGCTCCCGTAATCATACAGTGTCTGAATTTAACCTTGTCCACCGCAAGACCTTTACATACAGATACGGCAAAAGCGTCCATGGAAAGCGCGACCGCCGTTATAAAAAGCTCCCAGATACTCATCGGTAAAAGCTCCCGAAAAAAAGAATAACCCCGTTATTTTATCACGGCGTGCGGCTTATGTCAACCGAAAGCCGGCGTTTCGGATAAAAACGAGGTTATTTCCGTTTTTTTTGTCGGTAAAACGACTGCGGTTATTCTATTTCAAGCAGAACGGTGTCGTAAAGCTTTAATTCAAGCGATATTTTGCCGTCCGAAACGTCTATGACACGCGATTTTTCAAGATCGTGCTTTTCGTCAAGAAGATAAACGGCTGCCGTTTTCGCGCCCGAAAGTTCGATTTCTACCGTTTTGTCGGGCTGAGGCTCGGCGTCGAGATAGTAGGTCATAAGCGCGAGTTTTTTGCCGTCGTCGCCTTTCGCCGCGCAAACGTAAACTCCGTCGTCGTCGCTTTCGGAAAAAACTTCGTTTCCGAGGGTAAGCAGTTTTCCGAACGCCGCAATAGAATAGTAGCCTTTTCTCGGCTGCATGAAGGTGTCAAACAATCCGTTCATATTGAAATTAAGGCGCGCGTCGTAGTACATGATTGCGGTTACGTCCTCGCGCTGGCAGGCGCACATAACGCAGGTTATGAACGACGCGCCTTTCAGGCTTTGCTCGGTTTTAATAGAGCGCGTCCAGTTTTCGCCCTGAAATCCGCACGAATAATTCCACTCGTTTAAGTAGGTTTCGCAGTCGCCGTATCCGATTTCACGCAAAAATTCGTTTGCCGAGCGGATATGCGAAATATAATCTTTAGGGTCGGCGGCGTACTGATGATAGGATATAAAATCGAGTTTAAGTCCTTTTTCGGCAATTGCGCGCATAATGCTTCTGGGGTGATCGCCTTTGAGATTGCAAAACGCCGGTCCGCCTATTTTAAGGGAGGGGAAGGTATTTTTCAGATAGTTTACCGCCGTTACGAAGAAATCGACAAACTGTTCGTCGGTGCCTTGCCAGCACGGATTGTGTCCGAGCGTGCCGCAGTCCGGTTCGTTCCACACTTCCCAGTATTTTACGTTCATTTTAAAGCCGTTTGCCCAGCCTTGGTTGTAGTGGAGTATTATATGTTCGCAGATTTTTGCCCATTTAAGGTAATTTTTGGGCGGGAGGGTGCCTTCTTTTTTATAGTGCTCGATGCTTGCGCCCAGACGGTAGAAAATCTCCGTTCCGCACTCGCAAAGACTGCGCATATAAATGTCGGTCATTTCGAAGTCGTAGGACGCGGGGTCGTTCTCGTCTGCGTCGAAATTACGGAATATGCGGTGTACGTCCACGCTCCATTCTCCGCCGTAATGCTCGCAAAAGCACGAGTCGTGCAATCTTGTAAAAGGAATGTTTGCAGCTTTAAATAAGTCGAAATTACTGTCGCCGCGTACGCTCATCGCCGCCGGCCCGTTGTTTACTGCGTTCATTGGCTTTATTTTGCCGGTCATTTTGTCAAAATCGATTTTTATACTCATTGTTTTTCTCCTTAATGTGACTTTATTTCTTTATTTTGGAAACAATTTGATTAAAATATATTCTTTTTACTTCACATATTCGCCCGCCGGTTGTATAATTGAGTAAAAAAGAATTTTTCGGAGCGAAATATGGTAAACGTTTTTCATCTGAACGAACCGAACGCATTTACGTTCGAATTCAATTTCAGCGGCAAAGGAAGCACGTCAAGAGGGGAATATGCGTTGCATCTGCACGATAAAACGGAAATTCTGGTGCTTATGGACGGAGAATGCGAGTTTTTCGTGGACGGGAAAAGATATTCTCTTAAGCCCGGCGACGCTCTTGTTATAAAGCCCAACGTATTGCACCACTGCGTTTTGCCGGCGGGCAGACTTTTTGAATTTATCTGCTGTTGGGTGGATTGCGACAGCCCGCTTTTTCAGCCGCTTTTACATCTGCCGTCTCCGCTTGTGAAGTCAGGCGACGGACAAGCCGAAGTGCTTGCCTGCGCCGAATATTTTGCTTTCGGATACAAGGAAGACAAGCCGCTTAAAACTTATTCGTTTATCCTTAGGCTTCTTTCCGCTCTTGCAGAAAGAGGAGAGGGACAAGACGATTGCGGAGAGGTTTCGTTTTTGCGCGAAAGTCGTCTGCTTACCGACATATTGACCGACGTCAACCTCAATTATGCCGAAATTTCGTCGGTAAAACAGCTTGCCGGGCGACACTTTGTTTCTGCCGCAACGCTTGGCAGGATGTTTTCCGCATGTCTTTGTACTACCCCGGGCGTTTATCTCGAAACGCGTCGTCTGGCAGCCGCGCGGACTTTTTTGTCCGAGGGGGCAAGCGTGTCGGAGGCAGCCGAAAAGGCGGGATTTTCGGACCGGTCCAACTTCATTCGCCTTTTCAAAGCTCGTTTTTCCTGCACTCCCGGCGAATATAAGAAGAATTATCAGGCTTATTAAGAGCTGCTTTTATCGGACCGGGTATCGTTGCCGGCGGCGCCGGTATCTGCTTGTTCGGCGACTTGTTCGCTTTCCGATTTTCTTTTGCCGAATGCGAAATGCGAGAACGCGGCAAGAAACAGCACGATCACAAGGCTTATTACGGCGAAAATCTGCTGCGAATAAACGGTTATGCCGAACACGAGATTGTTATGGCTCTGTATAAGCGTCATGAGGGGCGCGAGTGCAAGCGTGACCAAAAAGCCGATTATGCCCGAAACGCTTTGTTTAACGGCAAGCACGCCGCTTGTTCTGGTGGACGGAACGTAGTCGTATACTATGTTGATCATCGAGCCGTTTATGCCCGCCATAGCCACACAGTACAGCACGTAGTACACGGTGAACAGCACTTTTCCGTTGGAAGGAGCGGTAAACACCATCGCAAGATATGCCGCCGCCGCGATGAGAAAGCTGACGTAAAGCAAAGTCGAAAAGCCTTTTTTGTCGCCAAACTTTCCGAGCGGTACCGAAAAAACGGCGCGCGCAACGCTGCCGGCTGCGGTTATTATCGCCGACAAGGTAAGCGAAAAGCCCAGTTCGTTAAGGCGATAGGTCCCCGAGAAGGAAAGAGTTGCGTAGTTTGCCGCGCTCCACAGCGACGAGAGAAAAACTATTTTCCACATGGTTTTGTCGCGTAATAACGCTTTAACGGATGTTTTCTGCACGCCCGATCGAGCAATCGAATCGTCTTTTTCCGAAAAATCGGGTTTTTCTTTGGTGAAAACAAGAGTAATCGTGTGCAGAAGAGTTACTATTCCCAGAATTACCGCGCCGCATATAAATGAGCCGGTTTGGTTACCGTCCGCTTCGAATTTATCGAAAAGAAAAGCAAGTCCGTACGTAAACGCCATACCGCCGAAAAGCGAAACTATTTCCTTTATCGCGGTGAAAGCCCCGCGTTTCTCGTCTTTCAGCATGGACATATACCAGTCGGTTTTGGGCGCATTGACGGCGTTGTGCAGAATCTGCGCGACGAGAAGAGCGATAACCAGCAAAGCCGATTTTATCTGCCCCGAACAGGCGGCAAGCGGAACAAGGTAGGCGCATGTAAACAAAAGCTGGCTTATTATGTGCCCGGCAGTCGCCTTTTTCTTTACTTTGTTGCTTCGGAAAAAGAATATGGATAAAAACTGGAATCCGCAGCCGAGCGATACGAACGAAGTAAGGACGGCGGTTGCCTGATCGCTCATTCCGGTTGCCGCGGCTATTTTTACGAGATATACGTCCGCAACCGACAACGCAACGAAGTATTCGAGCATGGCTTCTATTATGTAAAGAAAAGCGCAGTCGCCGTATTTTCTGTCTATAAAGTTTGCCTTTCGCTCTTTGTATTGCATGATTCTCGCGTATTTGCTCCGTAATTTTGGTTTACGACACAATTATATCACTGACGAAAAGAAAATAATATCGCTATTTTCGTC
>USKH01000019.1 GCA_900555125.1 uncultured Clostridium sp. | reverse complement strand
TCCTACGCTTTACGACAAAACGCCACATAAAGAGAAAAAAGATATTACAACCATACTCCGCCCGTTTTTTTGTTCCTGTTTGTTTACATAGACGAGGCACATGCAGCGAGAATAACACTCCATGTTTTCTCTTGTAAACTTTGTTTGTCCATTATGCGTCATGATGCCATTTACATGTTTTTCCTATAAAAATAAAAGCCCCGAAAAAAACGAGGGCTTTTCTGGAGCGGAAAACGGGATTCGAACCCGCAACATTCGGCTTGGGAAGCCGACGCTCTACCATTGAGCCATTTCCGCAATAGATTGGTTTTTATTATATCACCGACAAAAGATTTTGTCAACAAAAGAGGTTGAAAACAGCTTATTTTTCAAACAAATTTTTTGCAGAAAAAGTAAACGGCATTATCTCGCCGAGCGTGTAAACCGAAATCTTTTCCGAAGAACCGAGTATTATACGAAAGTTTTTGTCGCAAAACTCCGTCATCACCTGGCGACACACTCCGCAAGGCGCACACTCGTTCATTTCAACTCCGTCTTTTCCTCCGGCTATCGCAATCGCCTCGAAATCATGCTCCCCCGCGGCGACAGCCGTGAAAAAAGCTGTTCGCTCGGCACAGTTGGTGGCGGAAAAAGACGCATTTTCGACGTTACAACCGACATAAATTTTGCCCGATTTTCCAAGTAAAGCGGCTCCCACTTTAAATCCGGAATAGGGCGCATAGGCGTTTTCTCTTACCAAAGCTGCAGCATGCATCAATTCGGAATAATTCATTTTTTCACCTCACATAAAAAGCTTTTGCCTGCCGTGTTCGCCTTATCCACACCGAGTATATCCAAAATTGTTGCGGAAATATCGGCGTATGTAGCTCTTGAACGCAAGTTTACACCGGGTTTTATATTTTTTCCGTATATAAGCATGGGAACACGCTCGCGGGAATGATCGGTTGAAGGTGTGCCCGGGTCGCAGCCGTGATCGGCGGAAATAATCAAGACGTCCTCATCTTTCATTCCGCCCATAAACTCCCCGAGGCGTTTATCGAATGCAGTCAATGCGGCCGCATAGCCGTCAATGTCGTTTCTGTGTCCGTATTTCATATCGAAATCTACAAGATTTACAAAACACAAACCGTGAAAATCGCGCTTTTGCAGCTTGATTGTCACGTTCATACCGTCCTCGTTATCAACCGTTCTGTTGCATTCGGTTAAGCCTCTCCCGGCGAAAATATCGTAAATTTTGCCAACCGAAATAACGTCAAACCCTGCGTTTTTAATTAGGTCAAGCATCGTGTCTTCGGGCGGCGCAAGCGAAAAGTCGTGGCGACGCGACGTGCGATAAAACGGATATTTTCCGGCAAACGGACGAGCTATTACTCTTCCGACCGCATTTTTCCCGACCAAAAGTTTACGCGCTATTTCGCAGTATTTGTACAGCTCGTCAACAGAAACAACATCCTCATGCGCGGCTATCTGGAACACGCTGTCGGCGGACGTATAGACGATAAGCGAACCTTCTTCCATCGACTGCCTGCCATAGTCTTTGATAACTTCGGTACCGGAATACGGTTTGTTGCACAATGTTTTTCTTCCCGTCAGTCGCTCGAAATCGGAAATAATTTCGTCCGGGAAACCGTTAGGATAGGTAGGCATCGGATTACGCGAAATAAGCCCCGCAATTTCCCAGTGCCCTATCGTCGTGTCTTTGCCGGCAGACTTCTCTTCCAGCCCGGCAAAGCTTCCGGCGGGCATTTTTACTCCGCCACCCACTCCGTCGATATTGAACAGTCCGATTTTTTCGAGATTGGGACAGCAAAATTTGTCGCTTGAACGAATAGTGCCAAGCGTATTGCTGCCTTCGTCGCCGAAAGCGGCAGCGTCGGGCGCACCGCCTATTCCCAAACTATCCAGAATTATAAGAAAAACCCGTCTGATCATGCAATCTCCAAAGCCACTTTCATCATATCGGTGAACGACTTTTCGCGTTCGTCGCCGCTTAAATTTTCCTCTTTATGTACAAACGAATCGCTTACCGACAGTACTGCCAGCGCCTTTTTACCCGCACGCGCGGCGTTCATATAAAGGGCTGCGGCTTCCATTTCCACACCGAGAACGCCCATTTTGGTCCACAGCATACCGCTGTCCGCGTCGTCGTAGAACATATCGGACGACAAAACGTTGCCCACTTTGTAATTCAGCGTTTTCTTTTCGCACTCGGAAGCGGCTTTTTTAAGCAGTCCGAAGTCCGCAATCGGGCAAAACGTTCCGGGTAGATTGTACTGAGCGGCGTAATTTCCGTTGGTACATGCCCCCATTGCGAGAATCAGATCGCGAACATGCAAGTCTTTATCGAAGCAACCGCACGAGCCAACGCGAATTATGTTTTCGACATCGTAAAAGTTGAACAGCTCGTACGAGTAAATTCCCATTGACGGCTGTCCCATGCCGGAAGCCATGACGGACACCCTTTTGTTTTTATAATATCCCGTATAACCCTGAATTCCTCGCAGATTGTTGACAAGTCTCGTTTTATCCAGAAAATTTTCGGCAATGAATTTTGCGCGAAGCGGATCGCCCGGCATCAATACGGTTTGTGCGAAATCTCCTTTTATGGCGGCTATATGCGGCGTGGGAATGGCCATTTTGTTCCTCCTTTTACAATACGTATTTAAAAAATCGTGACTAATTTTTATTTTCGGCGTCTTTTACTATTTTAACTATACGGCTGGTTCCAAGTCGGTCGGCTCCGCATTCGATAAAGTTTTCGGCATCTTCTATCGACTTTATTCCGCCCGCAGCTTTTACTTTGACATTCTTACCGACGTTTTGACGAAGCAGAGCGACATCTTCGAGAGTAGCTCCGTAAAGCGAAAATCCGGTACTGGTTTTTATGTAATCGGCACCCGCTTTCGTAACAATTTCGCATGCTGCGATTTTTTCGTCGTGACCGAGAAGGCATGTCTCGATAATCACCTTCAGAATTTTGTCGCCGCAAGCCTTTTTGACTTCGCGTATTTCGTTTTCGACATAATCGAGTTTACCTTCTTTGAGCGCGCCGATATTTATAACCATATCTATTTCGTCGGCACCGTTTGCAATTGCGTCGGCGGTTTCAAACACCTTGGTTTTTGTGGTATTGTAACCGTTGGGAAAGCCTATAACCGTACATACGGCAAGCGAATCGCCGGCATATGCCTTTGCTTTTTTAACGAAGCACGGCGGAATGCAAGCCGAAGCCGTGTGATATTTTATTCCGTCGTCCAACACTTGTTTTATATCGTTCCACGTTGCGGAAACGGTTAAAAGAGTGTGGTCGCAACGGGAAAGTATTTCTTCTACGTTCATAGTATACCTCCGTACTTATATTTTACCATATAGAATGCGAATTTTCAATGATATGCAAGCAATTTTTGTGAAAAATTCCACACATCGGCGCACTGACGACAAGATTTTTTCATATATTGTCTTTTATGTATTGACAATGTGATTGTTCCGTGATATAATAATAGCTAATATTTTTTAAGGAGCGTGCAATATGAAACGATTAACATCCCTTTGCCTATCTCTTTTGCTTGTGCTGGGGTTATCCGCATTTACATTTACGGCATGTTCGCAACCAAAAGAAAATGCCGACGACCATCCCCTTATATACGAGTCAACCGAAGGCGGAATAAAAATAACCGGATACAACGAGCAAACATTGCCCGAGGACGTGGTTATTCCCGAAAAAATAGGCGGCAAAGCCGTTGTGTCCATAGGACAATATGCCTTTTTCGAATGCGACAAAATCAAATCGCTGACCATTGACGGACAGTCTACCCAAATGGAATTGGGCGCTTTTTACCGTTGCCGACAGCTGAAAAAAGTCGTGCTTCCCGAAAAACTGAAAAAAATAAGCGATTACTGTTTTTCCGCTTGCTCAACCCTGACCGACATAAAAATACCAAACTCCGTCGAGGAAATAGGCGAATACGCTTTTTCGGGCTGTCCGTTTGGCGAAATAAAACTCCCGTCCTCTCTTAAAATCATTAAAGACAATGCATTTGCGGCATGCCAATATTTAAAAACGGCAATACCCGACAACGTCACGCTTGGCAATTATGTTTTTAGAAATCCTTCCAGCGAAGTTCCCACATCGCTTAACAGCTTTACTTTTACAAATAAAATAACTCCCGGAAACTACGACTTCGGCGAAAGTACACTGTATGTTCCGTTTTTTCCGGATTCTTCACCATCCGAAAAGATGAACGACAATAATACTGTAATTTATACGTTTTTCGGCTGCAATATGGGCTACGACGACGGCGCTCCGTATGTAATTTCGGCGCCGCTTGTGGAAATAAAATCTCCATTATATTCGTTTCCGATCGAAAAGCAGCCGTTTTCCAAGAAAAAAGTGTTCCCCATTCAACCTCCGTCACGCTACGGCTATAAGTTTTGGGGATGGAGCACGACGAAAGGCGCAACGAAAGCAGACTTTACCAAGCTTTTTGCCGAAGACATACAAAACGACGACGACACATGGGAAAAGAACTATTACTACGTCAAAACGAAGGGCGACGAAAAGATCGCCGTACCTCTCGGCACCACGCTGTACGCCGTGTGGCAGGAACTTGATGAAAACGGCAGCGTGCTTATACCTGTGTAAGCAACGTAATTTAACAGAAAAACTTCGTAATCCACGGACGGGCAAAGAATATTTTATCCGTCCTCGGAAATATATTTACAGGAGGAATGTAATCATGACATTCTCAAGAAAAAAGAACGCACTTATCGTAACCGCACTCTCTCTCATCCTTGCTTTGACATGTATGTGTCCGACTTTTGCCGCAACGCGAGCAAATGCCGACGAAGGCACCGCCACGGCAGCTCAAAGACAGGTATATTACTACAGCGACACAGGCTATATCGACAGCATAATAAGCATGCAAATGAGCGCTATCGGTATCCCTTTGGCAAACTACCACAAAATGCTCGTCCGCAATAACTTAGAAGTATTTATGGAAGACTTCGACAACTATGTAAGCACTTTAAGCTACTCCGGAATACAAAACGCATACATAATTTTTGAGTTGCAAACAAACCTGATGAATCTCGGACAAGGGGAAACCAACGACTCTTATTTAGCTGCGATTGAAACCTTTTGTCAAAATTTAAAACAAATGTTTTCCGCGCTGAAAGCAAACAACTGTAAAATCATGCTTGTTGCCAATACGGAAGAGTCAATGCTGTATCAAACCGGCGATTCGCTTAATCCCAACAATGCCGTTTCTTCGTTTTTTAACTACGTTGACGTCCACGTCAGCCTTGACCTTATGTCTTTACTTGCACTCGGCATTTCGCAAAAAATCGGATCCGCAAGCGAATACACATTTTATATGGACGTAAACAGCAACATCTTTTTGCAATACATGCTCAATTTCTTACGCCATAAATTCGATTTACGCGATGAGAACAATCAACGCCTTACACGCAAAAAAGATATTTATGAAGCGCTTTACAACAATCAACAAGCTTTTATTTATGCGCAAACTCCTACGCCCGCGTCAAAATATCAATTATTGGGCGAATACGATGAAACGGGCGTTTCTTACACCGAATATTCTCTCAACGAACTGCTTGACAATCCTATCTTTGTCGGCAAAGTAGCCGCATTTTGCCTTGCCAATACCGGCAACGTTCCTCCGTCACGAGATTTTTTGTCGGACATGAACGACCTGCGCGACGCTTACGGTCAATCGTTTGATTACTTTATACACAATGCCAATAGTATTCCTTTGGAACCGATTGTCAACCTTGAAGATATATATTCCATTTGGTATAACCCGTCAAATTTCCTTTCGGCAGACATAAGTCCCATTCAACCAATAAACATAGGAGTAATGATAAAAGACTTTCTGCAAAACAAAAGCATGGCAAAATACGACAATTGGTTGGGGCGCGCGGCAGTTAATTACAAGCCGATTTCCATGGGCGAAGACGGCTGGATTGAGATTAACATGCTTGCAGCCGCATATGAAGAAAAAGAACCGGTGCAATGGCTTACTTTATGGGAACCTGTTTTAGAGGAGGACTGATCGAAAATGAAAAAACTACTTACCGTTTTTCTTGCCGCTATACTGTGCTTTTCTCTTTTCGCCTGCACGAATAACACCGAGCAAACAGACAAATATCCCTATCTTACATACGAAATTGACGAAGAAAGCGACACGATTGCAATAACCGGCTATGACGCAAAGACAATAAAAAGCGACCTTACTATTCCTGACAAAATAGACGGGTTGCCGGTTACAAAAATATCCAAAAAAGCCTTTAAAGGATGCAAAACTCTGTCGTCGGTTGTCGTCCCGGAAAGCGTAACGTCCATCGGCGCCGACGCATTTGAAAATTGCGCCGCGCTGAAAACGGCAGTTCTTCCGGACGGACTTGCAACAATCCCCATCGGTTTGTTTTCCAATTGTGCCAAGCTGGAAGAGGTAAACATTCCGAAAACGACAACAGCAATAGGAACAGGAGCGTTTTCGGGTTGCGCAAAACTTCGCCACATCGTTTTGCCCGATTGTCTCGAATATATATACGAGTATGCTTTTGCGGCGTGTTTTAATCTTTCGGTTGTCATTCCGTCAAACACGAAACTGGAAAGCGAAGCTCTAACCAAAACAACAATAGACGGCGCCTATGGCGGTATTGGCTGCGTTATTGTGGACGACAGTATTGTCCCGCAATTCAACTCTTTCAAAGCAACAACTATTTATGCCGCTTTCAAGGAAACGCCGGACTCCTGGTATTTTAACAATCCGTGGATAGTTTCCGATGTCAAAGAAGCGTGTTGGACTTCCACCAACGGCTACAGTTCGATTTTTTACGGCTGCGAACTTAAAGAAAACGACAACGGCGAAAAATACGTCTATTCGGTTCCGGCTGAAATAAACGAGTATACAAAATTCGGAAAAACGTACACTTATTATTCCATTCCATACGACGGTTATTCGGTCAGCTCGCCGTACCGCGACGGATACGAGTTTTTGGGATGGGCTGCCAATGAAGGGAAAACAACGCCCGACTTTACTAAAATCAAACTGAAAACCGTTTTCAGCGACAACACTTCAAGCTTCGTCTTTGCGGGAAAAGTTGCCGGTTCCGACAACGAACAGACTATCCCGTTCGGCTCTACTTTATACACCGTGTGGAAAAAACTATAACCCGCCGCTCTTGTAAGCGCATTCTCCTTTAGAAGTAAATTATTTAAAAAAGCCGCTCTTTTTCAAGGAACGGCTTTTAGTTTATCGTCTTTTATGACGGATGAGACAATCTATCTTTTCATTTCGTTGTCCGCTCCGCAAGCAAGCGCGAGCGTTTTCATAAGTTTTCTCTCGTAACAAAGCGGCATAACGTAACCTTCTTCTCCCCTTACCTGCGCGGCAAACTGCAATAGCATGGGCGCATAGCGATTAAACGGCTCCGATTTGTACTCCGTGCCGCTGTCCATTCCCCAGGGATTGGGCTTGTCTTTAAGAAGAGTTACGTGCGCTTCGGAAACAAGGTCGAGCGCGGTATCGTCGTTTACGATATGCCGTTCGGTGGGATGAATCTGCACGGTACCTTTTGTTCCCGTTACCGTAATGCTGCGGCGGGCAAAGCCGTTCACTTCGCTTGCGCATGTGCGGATATAAGCCGAACCGTTGTTATATTTAAGTATTGCGCAACCGAAATCCTCACAGTCTATGCCGTCGTTGCCGGTGGAGGTAGACAGCGGGATAACTTCATCGGGAAAACCCATAAACAAACATGCGACGTCTATTATATGACAGCCGAGATAGAACATCATTCCGCCTTTGAAAGTTTTAAGCCAGCGGCGTTTGTTCCGATCGTGGAAAACGCTCATGTGTGCCTCCACCGAATACACTTCGCCCAGTTCGCCCGAATTTTTAAGTTCGAGCGCGTTTTTTACCATGGGATTGAAGCGGTAGACATATCCCAGTCCGAACGGAAGCTTTTTCTCTTCGACGATATCCAGCAGTTTGTTATATTCTTCGACGTTGCTGCTGCCGGGCTTATCGAGAAAAATCGGAATGCCTTTCTCGGCAAATTTTTGTCCGTAATACACCTCGCTGTCCTTTCCCGATTCGATAACAACCGCGTCGAGATCGGGCAGCGCAAGCGCTTCTTCAAGCGTAAATCTCTTTGCTCCCATGTAAGTTTCTTCGTTTTTGCCGGGAATAAGGTCGCACACGCCCAGAACGTCAAACGCCTCGGGGTGATGCTTCATTGCTCTGAAATTTGCGGCGGAATGGTCATGACCGTTGCCCACCATCACTACTTTTATCGGTTTCATTATAATCTCCTTATATTAAATTCTATCCCAATCGAACTGCACGAGCGGGAAACTCTTTTCTTTAAGCAGCCTGTCGTACACGGCTGGTGCCTCTTCGGGCGAATGCACTTCTCCTATCATATCGGCAAGCGACAATCTTCCCTGCGCAATAAGCCTTGATGCTGCCGCCATATCGTCGCGCGTCGTCCAGTAGCCGGGATAACTGTCGCTTCCCGGGCGGGCGTTGGTGTGTGCCCCGATAAGCGTAATACCCGGACCGTGCACCTTGTGATAATAGTCAACGTTAAAATCGGACGAACGCGTACAACCGAGCAGAGCAACTCTTCCCAGCCGTGCCATACAGTCGAGACACTGATTGAGCGCAGCACCCACGCCGGTTACTTCTATAGCTACGTTCGCTCCGCCGCCGGTTAATTTCTTTACATTTTCGGCAAAATGTTCGTCGTTCGGGTCGAACGCATAGTCTGCTCCTATTTTAAGTGCCTGTTCGCGTTTTTCGGCAATCGGATCGACGGCGATTATCGGAACAGCTCCCGCGGCCCGCAGCAGCTTTACCGCTATCATTCCCAGCACTCCCTGTCCCATAACCAACGCGCTTTCGCCTATTTCCAGACGACATTTTCTTATCGCCGCCATCGGGAACGTGGATATGTGAAGAAGCGCACCGTCCGCAAAACTCACATTATCGGGAATTTTTACCACGTTTTTTTCGGGCAGAACGTTGTATTTGGCGTGAACGCTCCAATAGTTTGCCACTCTGTCGCCGGGAACAACCGAGCGCACGTTTTTGCCCGCCTTTTCCACTATGCCGGCCGAGCTGTACCCCGTAATTCGCGGAAACCTGGCTATTCCGCTCGTGTCGAACCACGTAACGTAAGGGTTTCCGGACAGATTGGCGCGCTCCGTGCCGCTGCTTATCGCGGAACGAGCGAGGCGCACAAGCACTTCGTTATCGCCGGGGTCACGCATCTCTTCGGTTAAAACTTCCGCAACATTCGGCTTTGTGAATACTATTTTTTTGTTAATCATCTTTTTCTCCCCGTCGAAAAATCGACGTTATCGTCTCGTTTACATTTTAACACCAAGACGTTGGACTCACGACAAGAAAGCATAGCTCAAAAACCTGCCGTTCGTTTGTGTCCACGGACGCTTTTTTCGTGCAAACGGAACGCCGAACGCATGCTATTTTGTCGCATGACTATATTTTAGCACATTTATAATCGAAAGAAAAGACACTATTCTGTCGCGGAACGCAATCTTTATGCTTTTTTAGTAAAGAGGAAATAAAATACAGACGTATTGTCAAAACGAGAAATTTTTTTTATAAATTAACGCTTTGTATTGACATTGTGACATTTATGCGTTATTATAATAGTTAATATTTTTTAAGGAGCACGACGAAAGGCGCAACGAAGGCAGACTTTACCGAACTTTTTGCCAAGCTCGAACCGAACGACGACGGCATATTGGAAAACCGCTATTACTACGTCAAATCGAAGTCCGACAAAAAGATAGCCGTACCTCTCGGCACCACGCTGTACGCCGTGTGGCAAAAACTTGACAATTAAGCAAAAACAGCAATTAAACAAAAAAAGCCGCTCTCGTTTTCGGGAGCGGTTTTTCGTTGCAAAAAAGCCGAGGGAACAAACCTCGGCTTTTTGAATACTTTTTGTCGTTTACATTTTTTCGGGTGCGTTGAGAAGGATAAGATTAAGTCCGGTTTTAAGCGTTGCTTCCACCGCCTTTACAAGCGTAAGTCTCGTAAACGCCACGTCGTCGGCTTCGCCCAGAATACGGCTTCCGACGTAGAATTTATTGAAAGCCTGCGCAAGGTCGATCAAATAGCGGCTTACCATGCTGGGCTCGTACTTATCGAGAGCATTCAGCACCGTTGGATAGAACGCGTCGAGAAGTTTGACGACAGCAAAAGCGTCGCCGTCGCACAGCACCGAATAATCGATTTTGCCCTTGATATCCTTTGCTTTTTCGGCAATCGAGCAGCATCTTGCATGCGTGTACTGGAGGTACGGACCGGTTTCGCCGTCGAAAGACAGCGCTTTGTCGAGCGAGAACGAAATGTCTTTTATTCTGCCGCCCGAGAGCGCGCCGAACACGACCGCGCCTACGCCCACGTCCCGAGCTGTTTTTTCTTTATTTTCGAGATCGGGATTTTTTTCGTTGATGATTTCAAGCGATTTATTAACCGCGCTGTCCAGCACGTCGCTTAAAAATACGACGTTGCCCTTTCTGGTGGACAAGCTGCCCGCGCCTTCGAGGCTGACCATTCCGAACGGAACGTGAACACAGTCTTTCGCCCAGTCGTAGCCCATGAGTTCGAGTACCTTGAAAACCTGTTTGAAATGCAGATTCTGCTGATAGGCGACAACGTACAGGCATTTATAAAAATCGTAAGTTTTTTTGCGATATATGGCGGCGGCAAGGTCGCGCGTGGCATACAGTGAAGTTCCGTCCTTTTTGAGAATAAGACAGGGCGGCATGCCGTATTTTTCGAGATCGACCACCGACGCGCCTTCGCTTATCGTAAGCAAGCCTTTTTCTTTTAAGGCGTCGATAACGGGCTGCATTTTATCGTTGTAAAAGCTTTCGCCGGCGTAGCTGTCGAAGGTTATGCCAAGACGGTCGTAGACTTTTGACACTTCTTTAAGCGTTATGTCCTTGAATTTATGGAAAATGGCAAGTGCTTCCTCGTTGCCGTCCTCTATTTGCTTGAACCAGTATCTGCCCTCGTCTTCGAGTTCGGGATTTTTTTCGACTTCGGCATGGAAACGAACGTACAAGTCGAGCAGCGCGCGGATATTACGCTTTTCGATATCCTCGTCGTCTCCCCATTTCTTGTAAGCAACTATGAGTTTTCCGAACTGCGTACCCCAATCGCCGAGATGATTTATTCCCACGGCGTTGTAGCCGCAGTATTTGTACATACGGTACAGCGAGCCGCCTATTGCCGTTGTGAGAAGATGACCTATGTGAAAGGGCTTGGCTATGTTTATCGACGAATAGTCGAGGCACACTGTTTTTCCGTTGCTTTCAAGCGGCGGAAGCGTGAAATTATTATTAACCAAGGCACCGATTGCGTTTTTTACTATTATTTCGCGGTTGAAATAAAAATTGAGATGGCCGCCTGCCACTTCGGTTTTGTCGATGAGCGGATCGGACAGCATGTTTTCTTTCAGTTTACCGGCTATTGCGGGCGGAGCCATGTGCAGTTTTGCCGCGAATTTGAAGCACGGCAGGCACAAATCGCCGTTTTTTTCGTCCTGGGTGGGCGCAAGCGCGGCTAAAATCTCGCTTTTGTCCAATTCGTCGCTTTTTATAAGATTTGCTACGACAGATTTGTAGTCCATAAATTCTCCTTACACGTTGAAACGGAACAA